>NZ_FPBW01000075.1:0-7461 GCF_900116795.1 Methylobacterium sp. UNCCL125
CTAGTGCACTGACTCAGACGGATGGTTCAGGGGATCGGCCGACGGCTTCGAGGATATCGGTGGCGGGCTTTGTCCAGACGAAGGGTCTGGCGCGCTGGTTGTGCTCGGCGATGTAGCGTTTGATCGCCGCCTGCAGATCGACGACGCCGGTGAAGGAGCCTCGCCGCAGCCGACGACGGGTCAGCGCTGAGAAGAAGCCCTCGACCGCGTTGAGCCACGAGGCCGAAGTCGGGGTGAAGTGGAACGTCCAGCGCGGGTGCCGGGCGAGCCAGGCGCGCACCTTCGGATGTTTGTGGGTAGCGACGTTGTCGAGGATCGCGTGGATCGCCTTGCCGGACGGGACAGCAGATTCGACGGCGTTGAGGAACCGGATGAACTCACCGTTCCGGTGGCGCTGCATGCAGCGGCCGAGCACGGTGCCCGCCAGGACGTCGAGGGCCGCAAAGAGCGTCGTGGTGCCGTGACGGGTATAGTCGTGGGTCTGGGCGGCAGGATGGCCGGGGGCAGGCGGACGGTCGGGGCGCGTCCGCTCCAGCGCCTGGATCTGGCTCTTCTCGTCGATGGACAGCACCACCGCGTGGGCGGGTGGGGCCATGTAGAGGCCGACGACATCTTCGACCTTGGCGGCGAAAGCGGGGTCGCGCGAGCGCTTGAACGTGCGCAGCCGATGCGGCTGGAGGCGGTGAGCCTCCCAGATCCGCTGCACGGCACGCAACGAGATCCCGACCGCGCGGGCCACGGCCCGGCCGGTCCAGTGGGTGACCTCGCCCGGCGGCTCCGAGCAGGTCAGCGCCAGTACCTCGGCCACCGTCTCGGTTGAATGGGGCGGCGTGCCGGGCGGGCGCGTCTTGTCGCGCAGCAGACCTTCGACGCCAGCCTCGGCGTAGCGCCGCTGCCAGCGCCACACGGCCGGGCGGCTGACGCCCGCCCGCCGGGCGACGTCCTGGACACAAAAGCGCTCGGCCGAGAGCAGGACGATGCGGGCACGCTGGGTATGTTTGAGCGGGCGGGAGCGGTCGCTGGCGATCGCAACCAGTCGTGCCGCATCGCTCGCATCGAGAAGCACACAGACCGTCTGAGCCATGGCCCAGACTCGCACGTCTCATCGGACGCGTGAATCCTCTGTCCGCGTCACTGCACTAGCGACGGACACGGCTGGATCAGGTTGACACGATCTGGCTAAGCCATCTCCACGCCGACTATGCCGGCGGTCTCCTGACGCCGAGCCGCCGCGCACGTTTCGCCAACGCCGAACTCGTGCTTCAGGACGGGGCGACATCGTCCACTCGCGGCTGCTGCAGATGCCGCATCCGGACTGGACGGTGATCTGGGACACCGACCCGGCGCAGGCAATCGCGACGCGGCGGAAGATCCTCGACCGTGCGGCGACGGAGGGTTTGAGCGTTACCGGCATTCGCCTCGCCGCTCGCGATAGTATCGAGCGGGCGGACGCCGACCACGCGCTGCGTTAGAATCCCTTGGTCCTCGATTCGACGCGCTCGCTAAAGCCGAACCGGTATCCGCTCCGACGGAGAGCGCCTCGGGAATCCCGGAGGGGATTAGTCCCCATCGGACGATGGCGATTCCAGCCGATAGAACCTCGACAGGGTGCGGGCGTAGCCTCTTTCGGGATCGTAGGTCAGGAGCTCGCTCGTCCAGATCTCGCCGTCCCTGAGCAGCGGATGGCCGAGGACGATTCCGACGAGATGGGGGACGGGGTACGCGATCACCCGCCACTCCCACAGTCTCGGCGCATCGCGCAGTTCATCCTGACCCGGGTGCCGGCCGCGGGCGATGCGATCGAGGTCGTCGGCGATGGCACGGTACTTCCGCGCGATCTCCGCGAGATGGGGAAAGGGGCCGGGCCCTTGGTTCAGGACAGACATGGACATGCTCCGCCGCCCCGGCGCGCGATGTGGCCGGTTCGAGTGTGAGATTCGGGGTTGGCTTGTGGTGGATGACAGTCGGAGGCGTGGTCGGGCGGGGCGGGGGAACGAACGTCCTCGCCGCGACACGCCTCCGATCTTAGACTCGCAGGTCTTTCAAGGCGTCGCGGCTGGATTGGGTGTGACGCTTCAGAGCCTCGAACGCAGTGCGTCGTCTAAGGATCTCGGCCAAGCCTTCGATGACAGCCTCACGGTCGCCGTCGAGGATCGCGCAGAGGCCTTCGATGGCCTCGGCCAGCGGCTGCAGGTCGCCGATCTCGAATGCCTCAGGAGGAAGCGCGAACATCAGGCCGCCCCCATGTCGAGTGCCGGTACCGGCGTTCCGGCCGAGCTCGCAGGCGCCGAGTGATCCAGCATGATCCGGTCGATGTCTTGAGCGGAGAGGTAGCCGACCTCGGCAAGTTCCGAGGCGATCGCCCGCAGCGCCGTCGTTTGCGTTTCCAGGACAGCACGGGCCCGCGCGTAAGCCCTCCGCAGCCGATCGGAAGCGGTCTCGACGAGCCCGCCTACGAGGAAGATATGCCGTTCGGCCGGGTCGACGTAGTAGGGTCCGAGCTTGCCGAGCCCGAACTGCAGGTCGATGCCGTGGGCGAGCGCCGTTGACTGGGCGAGATCCGATCCCGGGCCGAAGCCGCTGCCGATCGAGACGCCACCGAGTTCGATCTCTTCGGCCACGCGTCCGGCGAGCATCGTCGCGAGGGTCGCCTCGAGCTGCGGCAGCGTCGAAGCACCGTCGACTGGGTACTCGAACTGGGCCTGGCCACCACCGTCGTGGAGCGACAGGTCTACGAGCGCTCCGCAGCCGAGCGACCGGCCGACGATCGCGTGACCCGCCTCGTGGATGGCGGAGCGTCGTCGCGCGTCTGGGGACATCGCGAGCCGCCCCTGACGGATCTCTGCCAGGATGTCGTCGAGGCCGATCTGGCGCCCGGCACGGCGCGCCGCCCCCCTGGCTCGACGCACGAACGCCTCAACATCGGCTCCGGTCTTGCCGCGCGCGGCGAGCGCGAGCGGCATCAAAGAATCTCCGGCCAGCGCCTCGGCGCCGAGATGATGCCGGAAGATCTTCAATAAGCTCGTGGTGTTCGGCCGCTCGATCGCGATCTCGCGATCGAGGCGCCCCGCCCGCTTCACGGCTGGATCGATGTTCTGCGGGTGGTTCGTGGCAGCGACGACGACCACGCCCGGGCGCTCTTCGACGCCGGCGAGCAATTCGAGGAACAGGTTCACCACCTGGGTCCAGTACTGGACGTGCTCGCCGCGGATCTGTGCGCGGTCGGAGATGCCGTCGAGCTCGTCGATGAACAGAATGCAAGGCGCCTGGGTCCGGGCTTGGGCGAACACTCTGCGGATCGCCTGCAGGGTACCGGAGAGGTAATCCGATGCGTTCCACTCCGCGACCGAGGTCGCCACCAGCGGAACCCGAGCGGACTTCGCCAGGGCGCGGGCGAAGCTGGTCTTGCCGACGCCCGGCGGGCCCGACAGCAGCAAACCCCGATTGTCGATCTCGGCCCAGGCGAGGCGACCGAGACGATAGGCTTGCAGGTCAGCAGCAACTGCCAGGCCCCAATCCTTGGCTGCACCATACCCGTCAAGTTCCTCGAGTGTCGGACCCGTTTGAAGGTAGTGGGCTTTGGCTGCGATTACCCGGGCGATTGCATCGATACAGGCATCGGGTGAGGCAGCACCCCGGAATGCGATCGGCAAATCGGCGATGTCGAGGGTGCGAACCAGCTCGGGATCAATCTGCCGTGCTGGGCTTTCCCCGGTGACCGCTTCGATGATGAGGTCGAGCGTGCTCTGATCCAAGCCGGGGAGCGCGATGCGATGCTCGGCAGCGCGCAGGAAATCGCGCGGCAGTTGGCGGATCGGATCGGGTGCGCATCCAACGATGGGAACCCGCGCATGGAGCGCCGAGGCCACCATGAGGTTGCCAGTATCGGGTCTGTGCTCCTTTTGCGAGCCGTCGCGGACGAGCAGGCCGGCCTGCGTCGGTTTCAGAGCGACCGCTCTGTTGCCGCTCAGATCCATCACCCGGACGCCGGGTCGGAAGGCGCATTTTTCAAGGACGTCCCGCACCGGTTCGACGAGATCCGGCATGTGCGTGGTGATGACAACGACCGGGGCTTCGCGCCGCAGACGACGAACGAGGCCGTCCTCGGCCTCGATGGCACGAGCGACCAGCACGGCCACCGCGGCGAGGTCTGCCGGGATGGGCACGTGCTCGGCCTTTTTCTCGCCCTCGGTCTGGGCGAGGATGAGTTCGACCGGATCGTCGCTACTGTCGTCACAATCGGGATCCGAGCTGAATTCGCGTTTGAACTTAGTGTTCTTGCGCTCTTCCTGTGCCAGGGTTCGAAGGAACGCACGGGCAAGCGCATCAGACGGCTTAGCGTCTGGATGCTGGTCGTTCAGCTTCGTTAAGGTCGGCAACATGACGAAATCTCCCGCGGCCGGGCAGCGGCGCCGGCCGTCAGCGTGATGGCTGGATTGGTTGCAGCGACGCGGCTGGCTCGATGGGATCGGAGCGCTCGGCGGGCGTCGGCATCAGGAGATCGCCTCAAACCAGGCGACGAACGTTTATAGAACAAAAAATGAACAAAAACAGCGCCGACCGGCACATATCCACAAGGGAGGCATCGCTTAAGGAGCGACAAATATGGTGTCGTTACGTCCCATTCGTACAAACGTCAGGCTCTTCGGGGACCTGAAAGAATGGCGTCGGAGACCAATACGGTGGCAACGCGTGGTGGGTGCGTGCCGAACTCAGAAGCACGTAGTCGCATGCTGCGGGCAGGTGACCTGCCACGAGCGCATCCCTCCGCGTTACGGAATGGCCCGGTCAGTGTGAGCGGTTTGTCGCGCACCTCAAGTAGTGGCGCCGGATTTCACCAAGCGCGCCATAGATTGGACCCGAGATTTCGGGCAGAGCAAGACCAATATTCCCAGCTGAGCAGCGACTTTGGCAATCTGTCTGAAACGGATAATTTTCCCTACACACCAAGAAGAGTTGTGACACGCGCCGAAATAGGCGGGTCAAGCTGTCTGGCATCTGCTGCACTTACGCTTCCATTTGGGCATCGCGCAAAACGTGTTCGCGGCATCGCTGGTAGGACCGATCGCACACCGGGCACCAGCGGCAGTTTGGAGGCCGTCTGGCTTGGAGGGAGTTCGAAATCAACTGCCAGCGCGATATAGTGGAAGGAACACTCATGCCTCGGTGGGCTCGCGGCAACGGCGCCGGTGCCGCACGGCTGATGCATCTGCTGCGGCTTGCCTCCTCGCGCGAGATCGAATGACAGGGGAAGAGTTTAAGGCTCGCCTACGTCTGCTGCGCCGGACCCAGACCGGTTTCGCGGCTGAGTTGGGCGTGGCGCTCCGTACGGTTCACTACTGGGCGCATCGTGGCCCCCCCTCGGAGGTCAGCTACCTTCTGGACATGTTGACCAGCTTGGAACTCCCATTTGGCCCTGACGCAGCTGCCTCTGATGGCTACATCTCTTCAGCATTATTTACGGACAAGGTCGTGAAGGTCATTAATCGACTAAGCAAGGAGTCGGAAAAATTAGGCCGCGGAACTGAATTCGAGCAGGCAATCACAATTTGGATCAAAGAAAACAGCTAAAGGAAGAACGCATTAAAAGGAATCCTATTAGCTGGCTAAATATTATATGAATGCACATCTTCATTAAAAGATTCACAATAAAAATCTGTTCGGTCCAAGTTTTGCTCGAGATACCCGCAATACCACCGAAAAGATATCATATTGCGCCTGCAAATATTGCCTCTATCATGCGGCAAGCCTCGTTGAGACGAATGGAAACGACTTCCCCGAGCGCGGTTTGGATTGCGCGGTTTGATAGAGGGATATTCCAAACGGCTGACGACTGCAGAGTACCGGATTGCGCTTCCAGCGATCTTGTCGCACACCCGATGCTGCATTCGAGGGTCAATGACATGTCATCAGCATATTTGTCAGACCGACCATACATTAAAACGACAAAAAATACCGGTCAGATGCCGGGATTTCGATCCTTCAAAACATCAGCGCCGATCTTATATCCTGCGCGGTGGCACCACGATCTCTTGATACAACTAACTCTTAATCCATACGTGACGGGAATAAGTCCTTGCAGCACCAAATGGCCTAACGGCGGCTTAAATCTCTTCATAGATTGCGGCGGAGAGATTTTTCAATTGACTGCCATGCGCGATGAAGATTTCAACCAGCTTCAATTCTTAGACAGTCATCTATTTGTGAAACGGTCCGTCGTTTTATCCGAACCGTCACTGTCTAACGCTAGAGCCATCTGGTCAACCAGGCGAACACCAATTTCGCCCAGTAACAGGCTGCGCGTTCTCGAGCGGCTGGCTGCACACCCCAGTGGATTGCCCATATCCCAACTAACGAATTGTATCCAGAATTCCTCAGCCGATCCGATCGATACTATCCTGGCGCTTGTATGCCTTGGGCTTTCGATTTTGGACTTGGGATTGATGCTATGCCCTGACACAATAATCCGTCTGAACAGCCTTTCAGATCGCGATGGCAACCGGCGGCCGCAAAATAGCTTCGAGCATATCGGCGGTCTTCTCGCCAAAGTTAAAGCGGACCAGGCGCCCGTGCTGGACGACGGCCGTTAAGGGAAAGCCCAGGCTGAAGTTCGGCGCCCGAGTGATTCGCGTCGCGCCAGAAAACTGCACCCGAAGTGCCGGTTCAAGCGTCCTCTGTACGAGGCGAATCACCCCCGAAACCGAACAATTTTATCGGCCGAAAAATCGGTCCCCTGTACCCGCGCACTCGACACTCACGCGACATCCTAACAGATGTCGAAGGAATGCTCACGGGTGCACTCAGCCCACTGACGAAACCACATCTGAAGGAATGAAACACGAAATTTGATGTTTTGATCCTTCGGTACAAAGGAATAATGTTCGACCAGCTCGAAAATCCGTTCCTTATGGTCGACTCGACATATTTATTTTTGTGAAACCGTTGACTTCGACACACTTATGTGGCAGCCGACCAAGATGACGATGGTCTGCCGAGTGCGCTATAGCTGCAGACGCAAGCAATAAGCTGTTGCGTTTCTCGTTCCTTTGTATGAACGATTAAGCGAATCGGATTGGGGCCAAGGTCGCGGTCTTTACCAAGACGTCGACTGTCCGCCGTCAGCACCCCTGAGACAGATTGAGGCTCTTCACGAACAGAGGATGGCTGGTTCATCGTAGCCCCCAGGAGCGAAGATGAAACAGACATCCGGGCCGGCGCGGAAGCCGGCAGAAGCCGTGATCAAGGACATCCGCCGGGCCACACGTCGGCAGTTCTCGTCCGAGGAGAAGATCCGCATCGTGCTGGAGGGCCTGCGCGGTGAGGACAGCATCGCCGAGCTGTGCCGGCGCGAGGGCATCGCGTCCTCAATGTACTACGGCTGGTCCAAGGAGTTTCTGGAAGCTGGCAAGAAGCGGCTGGCTGGCGACACAGCCCGAGCCGCGACCGCCGATGAGGTCAAGG
>NZ_FPBW01000006.1:0-275486 GCF_900116795.1 Methylobacterium sp. UNCCL125
GATCAGCGGTTGGCGGTGGTGACCGGGGAGGTGACGCCGCCGAGCGAGACCCAGGCGACGGCGTCCTGGCTCTCGCGCTTGATGAACACGTAGCCGGTCTTGTGCCAGGGCAGGATCGCGTTGGTCTTGTTGTCGAGCACCAGGTCGCCCCGGTCGGTGATCAGAGTGAGCACCGCGTGGCCCTCGCCCTTCTCGTCGATCACCACGGTCATGCGCATCGCCCGCCGCGGCAGGCCGGCCTGGGCCAGCAGATGGCGCTTGAGCAGCTGGAAGTCCTCGCAGTCGCCGATGCCGTCCTCGGCCAGATCCCACCGGTCGGCCACGTGCAGGTGGTCCTGATCGGTCATCGGCTCGACCGCCTTGTTGACCCGCCGGTTCACCGACACGATCGTCGCCCAGGTCGCGGGCGTCAGGCTGATCCGGGCCGGTTCGCCCCGGTCGAGCGCGCATTCGGCCGCGTAGGTCTGGCAGAAGGTCGTCCAGGCCGCGATCGGCTTGGCATCGCCCTGCACCCGCGCACCGGCTTCCGTCGGCAGGCTCGCAAGCGTCTGCGCCTGGACGCCCGTGGCGAGGCCCGCAATGCCGAAGACCGCGAGGGCGGCGGCGGCGCGGCGGCTCCGGGGCAGCCGACGCGCTGCGGGTGCCTCGACCCGTCTCTGCATCATGGAAACCGCGAACCGCATCGCCGGACCCAACCGTTAAGCTCTCGTTAACGAAAGCTCTCACGCCGGCGGGCCGGCGGCAATGCGCCGATTAACAAAAGGTTAATGCTGTGCGCAACGCGGATAATCGTTCAGTCGTCGTTCCGAGCCGGCACGTCCCCGCGATGCGCGAAATCGTGAAGGCGCACCAAGGTCTTCGTTTCCGAGATCCGTCGTTATCCCGGCGTCGCTCCACCGAGAAGAAGCCTGTGGGCGGCAGGAGGACGACTTATGCGGCGCGCAGCAGACAGGATCGCCGGGCTCATTCTGGCCGGACTTGCAGCAGGAACCCTGGGAGCCGTTTCGACATCCGCCGCCCCAGCCGGCGCGGCATCGACCGACCTGAAGAGCGAGGGACCGACGCAGCCGGCGAAGGTCCAGGACGGCCAGTACACCGACAAGAACGGCGATCCGACCTACCACGTCACGGACGGCGGCAAGAAGGTCGACTGGTACACCATGTCCGGCTACGTGCGGTACAATTCCAACTGCATCGTCTGCCACGGCCCCGACGGGATGGGCTCGACCTATGCACCGTCGCTTGTCGATGCCCTCAAGGGCATGGACTACGCGCACTTCGCCGGCATCGTCGTGGGCGGCAAGAAGGACGTGAACGCCTCGCAGGAGCTGGTCATGCCCGCCTTCGGCGATAACAAGAACGTCATGTGCTACCTGCCGGACATATTCACGTATCTCCGCGCCCGTTCGGACGGAGCGCTCGGTCGCAACAGACCGCCGGAGCACGAGCCCAAGCCCGCTGCCTTCGAGAAGGCCGAGGACGCCTGCATGAAGTGAACGCCGCCTCCCGGGCCTCGGACCGAGATTGAACCTGCCCGGGGGGCGACACGCCCCGTTGCACCGCTCGGTTGCGCACGACATACTCTGCACAAGACGCGGAAGAGCAGGCGCCAAGCTTGCCGAGGGGGTCGCAGGGGATGGAACGTGGCTCAAGGATCGGGAGTGCGCCGCCATCTCTGCGGCATCTGGACGGCCTGGACCGATGCGGCCGGGGCCGCCGACGCGGCCGCTGAGGTCGCCCGGGCCGTCGGGGGCTCGGCCCTGTCACAGATCGTCGTGTTCTTCTCGGCGGATTACGATGCGGAGATCCTGGCCCGCGCGCTGGAAACTTGGTTCCCCGGCGTCCCGGTGGCGGGCTGCTCGATGTCGGGAGGCATCGCCCCGGCCGGAGGCCTCGACCGCGGCCTCGTGGCCATCGCGTTCCCGGCGGAGCGCTTCCGCATCGTCTCGACGGTCCTCGACGCCATCGACCACCTCGACGTGGAGCGGACGGCCTCCGCGGTCCGGGCGCTGCGCCGGACCCTCGACCCGCTGGACCGGTGCCGCGAGGTCGACATGGCCGCGTCCGGCCACCGCTTCGCCCTGTCGCTGATCGACGGGCTCGCCAACGCCGAGGAGACGGTCGTCTCGGCCATCGCCTGGGCACTCGACGGCATCCCGATCGTCGGCGGCTCGGCCGGCGACGACCTGCGCTTCCGCGACGCCGTCCTACTCCACGGCGGGAAGATCCACCGGAAGGCGGCGGTCCTGGTCCTCGTGGAGACCGACTTCTCGGTGGAGATCTTCAAGAGCGACAATTTCGAGCCGACCCAGACCAAGTTCGTGGTGACGGCCTCCGATGGCGAGCGCCGGACCGTGCACGAGTTGAACGCCGAGCCGGCAGCCCGGGAATACGCGATGGCGATCGGCCTCGACCCCGAGGGCTTGTCGCCGATGAGCTTCGCCGCCTACCCGCTGGCTGTGAAGGTCGGCGGCGAGTATTTCTGCCGCTCGATCCGGCGCATGAACGAGGACGGGTCGCTCAGCTTCTTCTGTGCGGTGGACGAGGGCGTTGTGCTGACCCTCGCCGAACCGCGCGATATCGTCGCCTCGACGCGGGCCGAGCTGGCGCGCCTCGACGCGGTGCTCGGCGGCGTCGACCTGATCATCGGCTTCGAATGCGTGCTGCGACGGCTCGACGCCGAGAGCCGGCAGGTGCGCCACGGCATTGCCGACCTCTATCGCCGCTACAACGTCGTCGGCTTCGAGACCTTCGGCGAGCAGTACAGGGCGATGCACCTGAACCAGACCTTCACGGGCATCGCCATCGGCAAGACCCTCGCCGGCGGTGCCCCGGGGGCGGAAGCCACCCCCGTCGCGTCGTGACCCTGCATCCGAACGGTCTCGAGACCGACGCGTCGCTGCACCGGCGGATCGAGAAGCTCGAGCGCATCAACGCCGCGCTGATGTCCCATGTCGAGCGCTCCATGGATCAGCGGGGCAGCGCCTATTCGCTGTTCCAGACCGCGATCATGCTGGAGGGCCGGGTCCGCACCCGCACCGAGGAGCTGACCGGGCTGATGCACCGGCTGGAGCGCTCCAACGAGGCGCTGGGCGCCGCCAAGGAGGAGGCCGAGACCGCCAACCGCTCCAAGACCCGGTTCCTGGCCGCGGCGAGCCACGACCTGCTTCAGCCGGTCAACGCCGCCCGCCTGTCGATTTCGGCGCTGGCCGATCTCGACGTGCCGCCGGAGGCGCGCATCATCGCGGGCCAGGTGGATCGCGGCCTGCAGACCATCGAAGATCTGATCAAGACGCTGCTCGACATCTCGAAGCTCGATGCCGGGATCGTGCGGCCGCAGATCCAGCCGGTGTTCCTGCCCGACCTGCTGGCGGAGCTGGCCGAGAGCTTCAAGCCGTTCGCGGAGCGCAAGGGCCTGCGGCTGTCGCTGCGCTGCCCCGACGTCACCGTCACCAGCGACGTGATGCTCCTGCAGCGCATCCTCCAGAACCTCGTCTCCAACGCGGTCCGGTACACAAGCGTCGGCGGGATCGTTCTCGCGGCCCGGCGGCGGTCCGGCGGCATCCGGATCGAGGTGACCGATACCGGCTGCGGCATCGCCGCAGAGGAATGCGACCTCGTCTTCGACGAGTTCTTCCGCGGCGGCGCCCGGACCGGCAGCGGCGAGGAGCCGGGCCTCGGCCTCGGCCTGTCGATCGTCCGCCGTATGGCCCAGGCCCTCGACCACCCCCTGCGGCTGCGCTCCCGGATCGGCCACGGCACCCGAGTCGCCCTGACGCTGCCCGTGAGCACGATCCCGGCGGCCGTCGCCCCGCCCGCTCCGGTGGCGACCCGGCTCTCGGGCGCGCACGTGCTCGTCGTGGAGAACGACCCATCCACGTCCGACGCCCTCGCCCGCCTCCTCCAGAACTGGGATGCCCGGGTCTCGACCTTCCGCGACCTCGCGGGGGTGCGGGCCGCCGTAGAGGCCGGCGCCCCGCGGCCGGACATCCTGGTGCTCGACTACCATCTCGACGACGGCGCCTGCGGCCTCGACGTGGCCAACTACCTCCGGGCCGCGCACGCCGATCCGGTCCCGGTCATCGTCACCACCGCCGACCATTCCGATGCCGTCGAGGACCGGGTCACGGCCGCCGGGGCGGAACTCGTGCACAAGCCGATCAAGCCGGCGCAGCTCCGCTCCCTGCTCACCTACATGCTCGCCTGAGCGGCCTGCGGCGGTCCGCGCTTCGACCGGCGGCACGCCTCGCGCTGCCTGCGGACAGGCGGACCTTCGGGAAAGCCGATCCCCGGCCGAGCAAGGGATGGGTCGCCCCGCTGCGGAGCACGAGCCCCCGACGCGGCACCCGTCCGACGCGAACAAACCTGCCCGTGCCGTGACATAGGACACACGACGCCCCTCGACGTGCCGTGCCGCCTGCGCGACAGGGAACAGCGTCCGCGGCGCGTCCTGCGTCCGGATTTTCCCAGCCATCGACGTCACGGACCCGCCGGGACGCCGCAGGAGCGCGCAGGAATGGCGCAGGTCCCGCTCGGTCCAGCCGGCGGCCGTCACGGACACCCGCAGAGGCACCCGCAGGGGCCTTCGCACGATGGCCTGCCGCCCCGCGAGCGCGTCCTCGCCATGGCGGCGATCGCGCTGGCCATGACCATGGCGGTCCTCGACGGCGCCATCGTCAACGTGGCGCTGCCCGTCATGGCCAAGGATCTGGCGGTCAGGCCGGCCGACGCGATCTTCGTGGTCAACGCCTACCAGATCGCCGTCACGGCCACCCTCCTGCCGTTCGCGACGCTGGGCGACATCTTCGGCTTCCGACGCGTCTACCTGCCGGGTCTGGCCGTCTTCGTGGCCGCCTCGCTGGCCTGCGCGCTGGCGCCAAGCCTGCCGCTGCTGATCGCCGCCCGGATCGTCCAGGGGCTCGGCGCCGCGGCGATCATGAGCGTGAACATCGGCTTCGTCCGTTTCATCTACCCCCACCGGATGATCGGCCAGGGGGTCGCCAACGTCGCGCTCGTGGTGGCGGTGGCCTCGGCCGCCGGCCCGACCGTGGCGGCCGCGATCCTGTCGGTGGCGACCTGGCCCTGGCTGTTCCTCGTCAACATCCCCGTGGGCCTGCTGGCCCTGGCGGTGGCGTCCCGGACCCTGCCGGCGACGCCGGCGAGCGGCCGCCCCTTCGATCTCGTGAGTGCGGTCCTCAACGCCCTGACCTTCGGCCTGCTGATCATCGGCATCGACGGGCTTGGCGATCCGGAGGCCCGGGGCATCGCCGTCCTCGAACTCGCGGCCGCGATCGCGGTCGGCGCGGTGTTCGTCCGGCACCAGATCCGGCTGGCCGCGCCGCTCCTGCCCGTGGACCTGCTGCGGATCCCCGCCTTCGCCCTGTCGATGGCGACCTCCGTCGCCTCGTTCTGCGCCCAGATGGTCTCCTACGTGGCGCTGCCCTTCTATTTTCAGGACGTGCTGCACCTCTCCAGCACGCAGACCGGCTTCCTGCTCACCCCCTGGCCGATCGCGGTCGCCGCGATGGCGCCGATCTCCGGCCGCCTTGCGGACCGGTATCCGCCCGGGATCCTGGGCGGGATCGGCCTGGCCATGATGGCCGTCGGTCTGGTCTGCGTGACGATCCTGCCGGCCGCTCCGACGACCCTCGATATCGTCTGGCGGCTGACCCTGTGCGGTCTCGGCTTCGGCCTGTTCCAGTCCCCCAACAACAAGGTGATCGTCACGTCGGCGCCGCGCGAACGGGCTGGGGGGGCGAGCGGGATGCAGTCGACGGCGCGGCTCACCGGCCAGTCGCTCGGCGCAGCTCTGGTGGCGGTGATCTTCGGCCTGACCCACGGTCTCGGGGCCGAGCGGGCGGTGACCCTGTCGCTCTCCTGCGCGGTGGCGATCTCGGTGATCGGCGGCTGCGCCAGCGTCCTGCGGCGGAGTCGGAGCGGCTAACCGGATCGCGTATGCCACCCGGGACGCCGGCTTACGTTGATGGGGTGTAACCCATGCTGGAGCGCCCCATGGATCTCGATCTCACCGGCCGGAAGGCCCTGGTCACCGGGTCGACCGGCGGCATCGGCTACGCCATCGCCAAGGAACTCTGCGACCTCGGTGCGGAGGTCGGCATCAACGGTCGCACGCCCGAGCGGGTCGAGGCCGCCCTCGCGAAGCTGCGGGGCGAGACGCGGGCCGGCCGCGCCTTTGCGGCACCGGGCGATGTCGCCACCGGTGAGGGTGTTTCAGCCCTGGTCAAGGCTGTCCCGGCGGTCGACATTCTGGTCAACAACACCGGGATCTTCGAGCCGAAGCCGTTCTTCGAGATCCCGGATGCCGACTGGCAGCGCTTCTTCGACGTCAACGTGATGAGCGGCGTGCGCCTGTCGCGGGCCTACACGCCCGGCATGGCGGAGCGGGGCTGGGGACGGGTGATCTTCATCTCCAGCGAGTCGGGCATCAACACGCCGACCGAGATGGTCCATTATGGAATGACCAAGACGGCGCAGCTCGCGATTTCCCGCGGTCTGGCGCAGACGGTGGCCGGCAGCGGCGTGACGGTCAACAGTGTCCTGCCCGGCCCGACCCTCTCGGAGGGTGTCGGGGACTTCATGCGGCAGATGGCCGGAGCCGCAGCCGATACCGACCTCGAGGCCATGGGCCGGAAATTCGTCGCGGAGCATCGCCCCTCGTCGCTGATCCAGCGGCTGGCGCGGGTGGACGAGGTGGCCAATCTCGTCGCCTATCTCTGCAGCCCGGCCGCGAGCGCCACCACCGGCGCCGCCCTGAGGGTCGACGGAGGGGTCCTGCAGGGCCTCGCTTGAAGCCGGGATCGGTGGGGGCAACGCCGGCGACCGCCGAAGCGGGGCTCGAACCGTGCTGGTCTGGGACGGCGAAATCCGCGCGGCGGCGCATCGACAAGCCCGCGCTGGCGATACGTCGGGCGCCTCGGGTTCAGGCGACGCGTTCGCCACGAGGGATCGGACCGGCGGCTCTGGATGCCGGACTCTCGTCCGCATCATACCAAGCCACACGGCCGGTCTTCCCGTACGACGGGGAACGCCGCAGGGCTCCTAGAGCCGTCGGCCCGGAGAGAATGCCGGACTTGGCTCTAGGGCGCGATCAGGCCTTCAGGTGCGCAGCGAGATGCTTGTTCATCTCGAACATCGTGCACTTGTCCTTACCGAAGACCTTCTTGAGCTTGTCGTCGGCGAGGATCTCACGCTTGTTCTGCGGGTTCTGAAGGTTGTTCTTCTTGATGTAGTCCCAAACCTTGCTGACCACCTCGCCGCGCGGCAGCGGGCTGGTCCCGACGATGGCGCCGAGCTCGGCCGACGGCTTCAGCGGCTGCTGCAGAGCGTTCGGCTTGGCGCCGGCCGACTTCTCGGCGGCGGGCTTCGCAGCCTTGGCCGGGGCGGCCTTCTCCGCAGTCTTGGTGGTCTTGGCCGCTTTGGGCGCAGCCTTCTCGGTCTTTGTGGCCATCAACATCCTCCGGTTCTCGGGCCGCAGGCCGGGGCATGATCGCCCCACGGCCGAGCCAGCATAGCAGCAACTAAGCGGTGCCGCCGCCGTTCCAAGGGGAAATTGCCTTTGGAAACGCCTCATCCACAACGCAGGCGCAGAAATCCCCTGCGGGATCGCCGGATGGACGCCGCCGCCAAGATTATTCGGCCGACCGCCGGGCGTGAAACCTGCCTTTAACAATCCTGCACGTGAAGTACAGGCATGTTTGCCCCGACCCTCACGCTCGCGCTCCTGCTCGCCACCGGACTGGTCACGAGTCTCGGTCTCCTGGTGCGGGCCGAGCCTTCCGCGCCCGGCATCGCGCCGGGCCGCGGCTTGGTCTGAACGCGCCGGGATTGCAGCGCCCGTCCACCGGGTGCATCAGCCCGACCGCATGACCGATCCGATCACCCTCGCCAGCCCGGAAAGCACCGCCCACGTCGTCCAGGTGGCGCTGAGCCCCGTGTTCCTGCTGTCGGGCATCGCGACGCTGCTCAACGTCTTCGGCGCGCGGCTCGCGCGCGTGGCCGATCAGGCCGACCACGTCTCCGGGCTCCTCGCGGGCGCCGGCGATGCGGAGCGCATCCTCCTCGGACGGCGCCTGGATCGGCTGCACCGGCGCTCGCTGGCCCTGGATGCCGCCGTGTTCCTGGCCGCGCTGGGCGGCGTGGCGACCTGCGGATCGGTGCTGACCCTGTTCGTCGGAGCCATGCGCGACAGCACGGTCACGACATTACTGTTCGGTCTGTTCGGCGCGGCGATCCTCTGCACCCTGTGCGCCCTCGTGGCCTTCGGGTTCGAGATGCTGCTGGCCAGCCGATCGGTCCGCGACCGGATCAATCAGCGGCGGAGGAGCGCCGGGATACCACCCGACCTCTGAGAGGCCGGCGCTCGCCCGGCCACCGGCTCAGGAGGCGGAACCCGTCCCGGCCCAGGCGCTTAGTGAGCCAGGGACCGCCACGCGGGCACGATCCCGCTCATGGATCGGGAGACATCATGCCGACGGACCTGCCCAACGAACGCGCCTTGAGAAAGCCCGGCACCCTGGAGCTCGATCCCGCCGGCGAGGGCATCGCCATCGACGAGAGCCCCCGGCTGATCGCGTCGAACAAGGTCGAAGGCACCGCCGTGTACGACAGCAGCGGCCGCCACCTGGGCGCCGTCCACAATTTCATGGTGGACAAGGTTTCCGGACAGGTCGCCTACGTGGTGCTGGCCTTCGGGGGATTCCTCGGATTGGGTGAGACCCACCACCCGCTTCCCTGGAAGGCTCTGACCTACAGCACCGAATTCGGCGGCTACGTGATCGACATCGATCCGGCGGTCCTCGCAGGCGCATCGAGCCCCGGCGCCGGCGAAGACGAAGTCGCCGATCCGAGCTATCGCGCCCGGATCTAGACCTTCGACGGCCCGTACGCGCGCCCCTCCTGAGCGGGCGCGGCGGTCTCGGCCTGACGGCTCAGAATTTCCCGCCGAGGCCGACGCTGCCGCCGGGCGACAGCATCGGACCCATTGCGCCGCTGCTGCCACTGCCACCGACCGCCGCATTGCCGCCGTCGAGATCCTCGCGCCGGATCCGGCGCTCCCCGCTATCGGCGGTGCGGGTCGCCCCGCCGGCGGTCTTCGGGATCGCCAGCTGCTTCGTCGGAGCGGTCTGGAGCGGCTGACCATCGGCATCGACCGCAGCATTGCGCGGCTCGCGGTTCGGCAGAGATCCGCGCAGCGAGGGCGGCAGGCCGACCTCTGTCGCGGGCATCACGCCGCCGCCGCCACCGAGCGCCTGGCAGCCGGCCACGAGGCCGGCCAGGGCAGCGCCGAGCGCAAGGCCGCGCGCTGCGGCGCATCTCGACGTGGGGAGGGTCGACATCGTGTGGTCCTCGACAGTGGCCGCGGTGCCGTCCGCGGCTCGCATGGGCTTATGAGCGGTTGTCTACGCCGGGGATGCGGCGAAAACCAGACAGTGCCGTCGCGCCCCCGGTCATCATCGCCGTATCCTTTGTGGCAGACCGCCGAAGCGCGCGGTTCGCGTCTTGCTGTCTGGCCGCTGCGGTCCATAACTTCGCCCAGGTCCTGCGGCATGACGCCATCCGCAGGCGGGGTCCAGCCGGCGGCGGACCCGGAACCGGCCGATACGGTCGTGGACGCGCCGGCGCGCCGGTGCAGCCCGGCCCTTCCTCAGAGGACGAAGCGTGTTCAGAACCAACCGGATGATCGCGGCCGTGACGCTCGCCCTCTGGGCGTCGGGGGCTGCGGCGCAGGTGAGCGGCAGCGAGGGTGCGGCCGGGCAGGCAGCGCCGCACGCACCGGCCACGCCTCCGTCCGCGACTCCGGCTCCCGCGCCGGCTCCGGCGCCAACTCCGACACCGCCGACTTCTCCGCCCGCGGCGGCGCCGGCCGCACCGCCGGCCGCCGGGACTTCGCCGCCTTCCACGACCCAGACGCAGCAGCAGGGAACACCGGCCACGGTCCTCGACACGCAGGATTACGAGAGCCTGCTCGGTCGCAGCGTGCGCAGCGCCGGCGGCGACGAACTGGGGCGCGTCATCGACATCATCATCGACAAGGAGGGCCATCCCAGGGCCGCCATCATCGATTTCGGCGGCTTCCTCGGGGTCGGAACCCGCAAGATCGCAGTGGATTGGCGCGCCCTGCGCTTCACGCCGGACGGCGGCAAGGAGCGCAAGCTCTCGGTCGCGCTGACCCGCAACCAAGTCCGCGTGTCACCGGAATACAAGGCCGGGGAGCCGATCGTGGTTCTCGGGCCCGCCAGCCCCGCCGCGCCGGCGGCGGAGGGCGAGCAGGCGACCACGCCGCCGGCCAATCCGGCGCCGGGCTCGGCGGCACCGTCGCAACCGGCCCCCGCCGCGGCGGCTCCGACCTCGCCCGCTCCGGGCAGTGCGGCCTCGGGCGCGGCGGCGCCGGCCGCGACCGCGCCCGCCCGCCCTCCGGAGAAGGCACCGGATAAGTGACGGTGGCCCGGTCGAAGGCCCGAACCGCCGCCACTCCGCGCGAACGTGAGCTGTCCCGTCAGGACATCCGCTCCCGTCCGGGCCGCCTGAAGGATCCGGCGGGCGAGGCCGCGCGCGCGTCGGCGGTTCCTGCCGCACAGGGGGGACGCGTGATCTCGGCAACGAGCCGCTACGGCCTAGATGCCTTCGCGTTCTTCGTGGCCAACCTGCAGACCGGGTTCGGCCCTTTCCTGGCCGTCTACTTCTCCCAGGCGAAATGGACCCAATCCGACATCGGGTTCGCCCTGACCGTGGGGAGCCTCGTGGCGCTGCTGGGCCAGGTCCCGGGCGGCGCCTTCGTCGACGTCGTGCGCTCGAAGCGCTTCGCCGCTGCCGTGGCGGTGATCGGGATCGCCGGCAGCGCCTTCGCGCTGGCGGTCTGGCCGAGCTTCCTGATCGTGCTCCTGGCAATGGCACTGCACTCGGCCGCGAGCTGCGTGCTCACACCGGCCATCGCGGCGATCAGCATCGGACTCGTCGGGCGTGCCCACGCTGGCGAGCGTCTCGGCCGCAATGCCAGCTTCGCGGCCCTCGGCAACGCCCTCGGCGCGGCCGGGATGGGCGCCATCGGATATTACCTGTCGAACGGCGCCGTCTTCTACCTCACCGCCGCCCTCGGCATCCCGACGGTGATCGCGCTGGCGCGCATCCGCGCCCAAGACATCGATTCCAACGTGTTCAAGGAGCCGGCCACGGCGCAGGCGGCGCCGTCGACCGGCAAGGACAGCATCCGCGCCCTGCTGACCAATCGGAGCCTCCTGTGCTTCGCGGCCTGCATGGTGCTGTTCTTCCTCGCCAACGCCGCGATGCTGCCCCTGGTCGGCAGCGTCCTGACCCTGCGGGCGAGCGAGACCGCCACCGCGCTGGTCGCCGCCTGCATCATGGTCCCGCAGGCGGTGCTGGCGGTCAGCGCCCCTGCGGTCGGCCGGGCCGCCGAGCGCTTCGGCCGCTACCCGGTGCTGCTGTTCGGATTCGGCGCCCTGCCGGTCCGGGGCCTGCTGCTCGCCTACACCACCAACCCCTACGGTCTCGTCGCCATCCAGGTGCTGGACGGCATCTCGGCGTCGGTGCTGGGCGTGATGGTGCCGCTGATCGTGTCGGATCTCACCCGTGGCACCGGCCGCTTCAACCTCGCCCTCGGCGCGGTCGGCACGGCCATGGGCATCGGCGCCGCCCTCTCGACCTCGCTTGCCGGCATCATGGCCGACCATCTCGGCAGCCACAGCGCCTTCCTGGGGCTCGCGATCGTGGGGTTCGCGGCTTTCATGCTGGTGGCGCTGATCATGCCGGAGACGCGTCCGACGGAGCACACGGCCTGACCGGCCGCGGCATCGGATTCGCAAGGGTGTTTCCGCGCCGCTCAAGCGACGTTCAGGTTCTGCGGATAAAAGCGCACGGAAGGTGCGGGCCGGTGAAACATATGGCAACGCTCTCGCGTTGCCGCTGCGGGTCAGACTGCGCCCGCTCTGCACGCCGCCTCAGCCCGTAAGCCAAAGCCGCGCGAATACGGAATGGTCACCGCGATGGAAGAGCTGCACCGATACGCCGACAGGCCCTTCGCCTTCGTCGCGCGGTATCTCCGCCGCCGCTGGCTGCCGCACTTGGTCATCCTGATCTCCGTGCTCGGCGCCGTCGGCTTCTCGGTCTCCACCGATTACGCCCTCAAGGGCGTGGTCGACGCGCTGACGAAGGGGCCCGGCCCGGGCAACACGGTCGTCTGGAGCGCGCTCGCGGTCCTGGTCGCCTTCATCGCCGCCGACAACATGCTCTGGCGCGTGGCGGCGCTGACCGGCGCCTTCACCTTCGTGGGGATCACCGGCGACATCCGGCGCGACCTGTTCCGGCACATGACCGGCCATTCCCCGACCTTCTTCTCCGACCGCCAGCCGGGCACCCTGGCGTCGCGCATCACGGCGACCTCGAACGCGATCTTCACGGTCGAGAACATGTTCGTGTTCAACGTGATGCCGCCGACGGTCGCGGCCTTCGGGTCGATCGCCTACATCGCCACCGTCAACCTCACCATGGCGGGCATCCTGGCGGGCGTGTTCGCGGCCGTCGTCGTGCTGATGTTCAAGATGGCCTCGGCCGGCAAGCCGCTGCACCACGACTTCGCCGCCAAGGCCGCCAGCGTCGACGGCGAGATGGTCGATCTCGTCGGCAACATGTCGCTCGTGCGCGCCTTCTCGGCCTTCAAGCGCGAGGGGCAGCGCTTCGAGGGCACCATCGCGACCGAGATGCGGGCGCGGCGCTCGTCGCTCCTCTACCTCGAGAAGCTGCGCATCGTGCACGCGGTGCTGACCGTGCTTGCCGTGTTCGGCCTGCTCTATTGGGCGATCCAGATGTGGGAGGCCGGACAGGCGACGAACGGTCAGGTCGTGCTGGTCTGCACGCTCGGCATCCGCATCCTGGCGGCCACCCGCGACCTCGCGGTCGCGCTGGTCGATGCGACCCAGCACACCGCCCGGCTGGCCGAGGCCCTGCACACCCTGCTTCAGCCCCACGATCTCGTGGATCATCCGGAAGCGCAGCCGCTCACAGGCCAGGGCGCCAAGATCGAGTTCGAGCACGTCGCCTTCAGCTATCCGGACGGGCGCCCCGTCTTCACGGATTTCGACCTCGTCATCGAGCCGGGCCAGCGCGTCGGTCTGGTGGGCCGGTCCGGCGGCGGCAAGTCGACCCTGTTCTCGCTGATTCAGCGCTTCTACGACGTGCAGAGTGGCGCCATCCGCATCAACGGCCAGAACGTCGAGCGGGTCACCCAGGAATCCCTGCGCGAGGCGATCACCGTGGTGCCGCAGGACGTCTCGATGTTCCACCGCAGCTTGCGGGAGAACATCCGCTACGGCCGGCCGGAGGCGACGGACGAGGAGGTCTGGCAGGCCGCCGAGGCCGCGCATTGCACCGACTTCATCAAGGCCCTGCCCGAAGGCTTCGACACGATCGTCGGCGACCGCGGCGTGAAGCTCTCGGGCGGCCAGCGTCAGCGGATCGCCATCGCCCGGGCGATCCTGAAGAACTCGCCGATCCTGCTGCTCGACGAGGCCACCTCGGCGCTGGACGCGGAATCCGAGCAGGCGATCCGTCAGGCCCTCGCCAACCTGATGAAGGGCCGGACCGTCATCGCGATCGCGCACCGCCTCTCGACGCTGCAGGATTTCGACCGGATCGTCGTGCTCGACGGCGGCCGCATCGCGCAGGACGGCTCGCCCGACAAGCTGACCCATCTCGACGGCTTCTTCCGGGAGCTGATGAAGAAGGAATCCATGGCGATGGCCCTCGCCGCCGCCTGACTTCGCCCCCGTGGACCCGTCCCGGCATCGCCGCGCCGGGACGGCGGCGCAGTTCCGCCGCTCCGGTTTTCACGCCCGATCGGCACTGGTAGATCATCGGCCCGCCGGACCGGACCTTGCATCGCCTGGACGTCGCGAACCGGCCCGGTTCCGACGCGTCTCGATGCCCGAGCCCCACCGTGCCTGACCTTGCCCTCGTCATCCGGGAAATCTCCGAGGAGATGGCCCAGCGCTCCGATCGGGGGGCGGTCGCGGATTACATTCCCGAACTCGCGCGGGTGGATCCCGGTCAGTTCGGCATGGCGGTGATCGATGCTGCGGGACGCGTCTTCGCCGGGGGCGACAGCGAGACGCCCTTCTCGATCCAGAGCGTGTCGAAGGTCTTCACCCTCACCCTCGCCCTCGGCATGGTCGGCGACCGGCTGTGGAAACGGGTCGGCCGCGAGCCTTCGGGCAACCCGTTCAACTCCATCGTCCAGTTGGAGCGGGAGCGCGGCGTGCCGCGCAATCCGTTCATCAATGCGGGCGCCATCGCGGTCACCGACGTGATCCTCTCGGGCCACGAGCCCCGCGAGGCGCTGGGCGAGATCCTGCGCTTCATGCAGTTCCTGGCCCAGGATTCGAGCATCGCGATCGACGAGACCGTGGCGGCCTCGGAGAAGCGCACGGGTTTCCGCAACACCGCGCTCGCCAACTACATGAAGTCCTTCGGCGTCATCGACAATCCGGTCGACTACACGCTCGGCGTCTACTTCCACCACTGCGCCATCGCGATGAACTGCCGCCAGCTCGCACGCGCCGGCCGGTTCCTGGCGCATAACGGCATCAACCCGTCGACCGGCCATTCGGTGGTCTCGGCGGAGCGCGCGCGCCGCATCAACGCGATCATGCTGACCTGCGGCCACTACGACGGGTCGGGCGAGTTCGCCTATCGCGTGGGCCTGCCGGGCAAGAGCGGAGTCGGCGGCAGCATCCTGGCGATCGCACCCGGCAAGGCCTCCATCGCCGTCTGGTCGCCCGGTCTCGACGCGGCGGGCAATTCCCATCTCGGCCGCATCGCCCTGGAGCGGCTGACGCAGCGCATGGGCTGGTCCGTCTTCGGATCCTGAGCGGGTCCCTTCCCCTGCCCCCCTTCCCTGCCCCCCTTCCCCTGCCCTCTTGCGCGGCGCCCACTTCCGCGGCACTGCGCCGCCGGGGCGTTGCGGCGCCGAAGCGAGACTCAGCGGCATGGCGACGAGTGTGGCGGTCCGGGCTGCCGACGACGGTCTGGATCCGGGTGCCATCCTGGCCCGTCTCGACCGGCTTCCGGCCACGCCGACGGTCTGGCGCCTCGTGGCGCTGCTCGGCCTCGGGTTCTTCTTCGAACTCTACGACCTGCTCTTCACCGGTTACGTGGCGCCCGGCCTCGTCAAGGCCGGGATCCTGACGCCGACAACCCCCGGCCTGTTCGGCGCCAGTGGTGTGGCGAGCTTCGTGGCCGCCCTCTTCACGGGACTGTTCATCGGCACCCTCGTCTGCGGCTGGCTCGCCGACCGGTTCGGGCGCCGGGCGATCTTCACGTGGTCGCTCCTCGCCTACACCGCGGCGAACGTCGTGATGGCCTGCCAAAGCGACGCCTTCGGCCTCAACCTCTGGCGGCTCGTCGCAGGGATCGGCCTCGGCCTGGAGATGGTGACGATCGGCAGCTACCTCTCCGAACTCGTCCCGAAGGCGATCCGCGGCCGGGCCTTCGCCCTGTGCCAGGGCATCGGCTTCACGGCCGTGCCGGTGGTGGCGTTCCTCTCCTACCTGCTGATCCCGATCGCCCCCCTCGGCATCGACGGGTGGCGCTGGGTGGTGCTGATCGGCGCCTCGGCGGCGATCGTGGTCTGGTGGATGCGGGCGGGCCTTCCGGAAAGCCCGCGCTGGCTCGTCGAGCACGGGCGTCTGGCGGAAGCCGACGCGATTCTGCGGCAGCTGGAGGCGCGGATCGCGGCCGAGCATGGCGGCGCGCTGCCCGCGCCGGCCGCGGCGGAGCCGGTGCAGCCGCGCGGCGCCTTCCGCGACCTGTGGGTCCGGCCCTATCGGCGCCGGGCGCTGATGATGGCCGGATTCAACGTCTTCCAGACGGTGGGCTTCTACGGCTTCGCCAACTGGGTGCCGACCCTGCTGGTGGCCCAGGGCATCACGGTGACGTCGAGCCTCGCCTACACGGCCCTGATCGCGCTGGCCGCCCCCGTCGGCCCGCTGATCGGCCTCGCCATCGCCGACCGGTTCGAGCGCAAGCACGTCATCGTGGCCGCCGCCCTCGTCTATATCGGCTGCGGCCTCGCCTTCGCGCAGACGCGGGACGTCCCGATCATCGTGGCGCTCGGCATCGGCCTGACGCTCGCCTCGAACGTGATGTCGTACAGCTTCCACGCCTATCAGGCCGAGCTGTTCCCCACGGGCATCCGCGCCAGGGCGGTGGGCTTTGTCTATTCCTGGAGCCGCTTCTCGGCGATCTTCACGGGCTTCGTCATCGCGTTCGTCCTGCGGGAGGCCGGCACGCCGGGCGTGTTCCTGTTCATCTCGGCCGCGATGCTGGCCGCGGGCCTGCTCGTCGGGCTCCTGGGTCCGCGGACACGGGACGTCGCGCTGGAGAAGATCGCGGGGTGAGGCCCGTCACGGGCTCGGCTCCCAGGAGGCCGAATCCGTGCTAGCCTCGGGCATGGTCGCTCAGCCGAAATCCCGGATGACGGTCGACGAGTTTCTCACCTGGGCCGATGGGCAGCCGGGGCGCTTCGAGCTGGTCGATGGCGAGGTGTTCGCGATGTCGCCGGAGCGCGTTCGGCATGCCGAGGTCAAGGCTGCCACCTATCTGGCGCTCCGGTCCGCACTGAAGCAAGCGAAGAGCGCCTGCTACGCGCTGCCGGATGGCATCAGCGTTCGCGTCGATCAGGATACGGTCTTCGAGCCCGACGCCCTCGTTTACTGCGGAATGCGCGCTGACCCCGATGCGACGGAGATCACCGATCCCGTCATCGTCGTCGAGGTGCAGTCGCCGAGCACACGTTCCGTCGATTCGGGTTTAAAATTGACCCGCTACTTCAGTCTCGAGAGCGTGATCCACTATCTGATCGTGGATCCGGTCAAACGCCTCGTCATCCATCACCGCCGCGCGCAGGGCGGCCTGATCGAGACCCGCATCGCGACCCAGGAGACGCTGGACCTGACGCCGCCCGGCCTGCGCCTGCCCGTCCCGGAGCTGTTCGCCGACCGCGCGTCCGACGACGACGGAGCTTGATCCGATCCGAGGTGGATGCCACAGCGGCGCGAACGCGAATCAGGACGCCCGGATGACTGAACCTCTCGATCTCCTCGTGCTCGGCAACGCGATCGTCGACGTGATCGCACGGACGGACGATGCCTTCCTGGCGGCGCAGGGCGTCACCAAGGGTGCGATGCAGCTCATCGACGAGCCGCGGGCCGAGGCGCTGTTCGAGGCCATGGGCCCGGCCACGATCGTGTCGGGCGGCTCCGGCGCCAACACCGCGGTCGGCGCGGCCCTGCTCGGGGCCAAGACCGGCTTCGTCGGCAAGGTCCGGAACGACGAGCTCGGCGGCCTGTTCAGCCACGATCTCAAGGCGACCGGCGTCGACTTCAGCGTCCCTGCGGCGGCCGAGGGACCGGCCACCGCCCGATGCTTCGTGCTGGTGACGCCGGATGGCGAGCGCACGATGAGCACCTATCTGGGCGCCTGCCAGGGACTCTCGCCCGACGATGTCGACAAGGCTCTCGTGCGTTCCGCCCGGGTCGTCTATCTCGAGGGCTACCTCTGGGATCCGCCGGCCGCCAAGGAGGCGTTCCGCAAGGCGTCCGACATCGCCCACCAGGCCGGCAACGCCGTTGCGCTGACCCTCTCGGATGCGTTCTGCGTCGGTCGCTACCGCGATGAATTCCTCGGTCTGATCCGCGACGGCACCATCGACATCCTCTTCGCCAACATCGGCGAGTTGCAGAGCCTCTTCCAGACCGACGATGCCGAGGCCGCGGTGGCGGCCCTGCGGGACGAGCGCAACGCCCGCGGCCGTCATCTGCTCGGCCTCGTGACGCGCTCGGCCGACGGTGCCCTGGTGGTGCAGGGTGGCGAGGTCCGCGCCGTCGAGGCGAGCCCGGTCCACGAGGTGGTCGACACGACGGGGGCGGGGGACCTCTTTGCGGCCGGCTTCCTGGCCGGCCACGCCCGCGGCCTCGACCACGTCACGAGCGCCCGGCTCGGCACGCTCGCGGCGGCCGAGGTCATCCAGCACATCGGCGCCCGTCCGCAGGCGGATCTCGTCGGCTTGGCCAAGGCACGCGGGCTCCTCTGAGCCGGTGCGCCGGGCGCGCGGTCGGAGGGTTGCGTCCGCTCCGATTCCGCCCGCTCAGACCGCGCGGACGGTCGCGAGGAAGCGCGTCACCTCGTCCTGAGATGCCCGGACCGGAGCGACAGCTCCGAGGCTGCAGTGAGAACCTGATCGGCCGCCGCTCCGGTTGCCTTCGCCGCGTCGGCGACGCCCGTGATGGTGCTGGTGACGTCAGCCGCCCCCTGGGCGGCCTGGGAGACGTTGCGGACGATCTCCTGCGTCGCGGCGCCCTGCTGCTCCACGGCGCTGGCGATCCGCGTCGCCACGGCGCTGAGTTCCTGGACTCGGCCGCCGATGCGCCCGATCGCCGAGACGGCGTCGCCGGTGGAGGACTGGATCCGGGCGACGTGGCCACCGATCTCGTCGGTCGCCCGCGCGGTCTGACCGGCCAGCGCCTTCACCTCTGCGGCCACGACGGCGAAGCCGCGGCCCGCCGCGCCGGCCCGCGCCGCCTCGATCGTGGCGTTCAGCGCCGGGAGATTCGTCTGTTCGGCGATGGTCGAGATCAGGGTCACGACATGACCGATCTGGACCGCCGCCCCGTTCAGATCCCGAACCAAGTGCGCGGTCGCCTCCGCGTCCGCGACCGCCGACTGGGTCAGCGCCGTCGAGCCCGCGACCTGGCGGCTGATCTCCTGGACGGAGACGCCGAGTTCCTCCGCCGCCGCCGCCGCGACGTTGACGGTGCTGGCCGCGAGTTCGGCCGCGCTCGCCACCCGGCCGGAGCGATCGGCGGTGTCGGCGGCCGCCTCATTCATGGCCGAGGCCGTGTCCTGCAGCGCAGCGACGGCGGCCGAGACCGTGCCGATGATGCCGCCGACCGTGCCCTCGAAGGCGTCGGCGATCTGCTGCATGCCGCTCCGCCGCCGCGCCTCGGCCGCGGCGCGGGCCTGTGCCGCTTCGTGCTCGAGCGTGCGCGCGCGGATCAGGCCGTCCTTGAAGACCTGGACGGAGGCCGCCATGACCCCGACCTCGTCCGCTCGCTCGGAGCCGCCGACGGCCACGTCGAGGTTGTTGGCCGCGAGCCGACCCATGATCTCGGCCAGGGACCGGATCGGGCGGGCGACCCGCTGCCAGACCCACCAGACCGCCGCGCCGGTCATGATCGCTCCGATCACGGAGAGCGTGATGGTGACGGACCACGCCGTCCGGAACGCATCCTCGGAGCGCTGGACCGAGACGTTCGTGCCCTCGGCGGTGACCTGGGCGAGATCCGCCAGGGCATCGAAGGCGGCCACCAGAGGCGGGCGGGCGGGCGCGATGGCGTCGCGGGCCGCGTTCCGGTCGCCGCGCCTGAGCGGGGCGAGGATCGCCTCCTGGGCGGTGCGATAGACCTTCCACCGCCCCTCGAATGCGTCCCAGAGCGCGCGCTCCCGGGGCGTCGTCGCGCGCACGCGATAGCTCTGGAAGGCCTCGGGGATGGTCCGATCCATCTCGACGAACTCGGCATCGAGGTCCCGGTTCTCACCGTCGTCGACGGCGACCACCTTGCGGATCGTCGTCGTGTGGTACCGCAGCATCAGGAATCGAATCGTATGGAGATCGTTGTCCTTGCGCACCCAGACGTCGCGGGTCTCCACGGCGGCGGCATTGATGGCCTGTATCTGCATCAAGCCGATGGTCGAGCTTGCGATAAACAGCAAAAAGCCGATTATCGATGGCAGTATCAGCTTCGAAACGATACTTCTTCGAAAGCTCATCTCGGGCACCACAGAGGACGACACCGGCGCATCGTGGCACACGAAGATGAAGGACAGATTTTTCGCAACCTCTACTTCGGAAGTGATCTGCGCCGCAGATCAGCGCGGAACGCATGACGCGTCGCCCGCCAAGGCCGTGCCGCGGGTCGAGCGCCGATCCAGTCGAAGGCGGGCGGCCGCGGCCCGATCAGGGCCGCAGGAGAACCTTGCCTACGGCCGCACGGCGGGTCAGCAGGCCGAAGGCCTCCGGGAAGTCCGCCAGCGGGTAGACGCCGTGGACCTGCGCGGTGAGCTTGCCCTCGGCCACCCAGTCGAGGAGCCGACGCTGGTCGGCCCGATGCGCCTCCGGCTCGCGTTCGAGGAAGGCGCCCCAGTGGACGCCCTGCACGTCGAGTTCCTTCAGGAGCATCAGGTTCAACGGCAGCCGCGGGATCTCCCCGGCGGCGAAGCCGATGACGAGGAACCGGCCGCGCCAGCCGAGCGCCCGCAGGGCCGGCTCCGCGTAGGCATCGCCGACCGCATCGTAGACCACGTCGATCCCGCCCCCGGAGATCCGGCGCAACTCGTCCTTGAGCGTCGCGGGATCGTAGACGAGGCCGGCCTCGGCGCCGTGGGCGCGGGCGACGGCGAGCTTTTCCTCCGAGGAGGCGCAGGCGATCACCCGGGCGCCCATCAGCCGCCCCAGTTCCACGGCGGCGAGACCGACGCCCCCGGAGGCCCCGAGGACCGCCAGCCATTCGCCGGGCTGCAGGCGGGCACGGTTCGCCAGGGCATGGAGCGAGGTGCCGTAGGTGATGGTGAGCCCGGCCGCCTGCTCGTCCGGCACCGCGTCCGGCACCGGCGTGAGCCGGGCGGCGTCGAGGGCGATGAGTTCGGCGCAGCAACCGTGCCCGGCATGGACGATCACCCGGTCGCCCACGGCCACGCCCGAGGCCCCTGGCCCGAGCGCCTCGACCACGCCGACCCCCTCGCCGCCCGGCGAGAACGGCAGGGCCGGCTTCACTTGGTAGCGCCCAGCCACGATCAGCGTGTCGAAGAAGTTGAGCGCCGCGAGCCGCATCCGCACCAGGGCCTGCCCGGGACCCGGAACCGGATCGGGGCGCTCCACGATCTCCAGATGCTCCGGCCCGTCGAGCCTCGTGCACAGCAGCGCCCGCATTCCGTGTCTCCTCCCCGGCGTTTCTCCGCCGATGAGGCCCGAACCGGCCGTGCGGTCAAGCCGTCCCGATCATCTCGCGGATTCGGGCGCCCAGCACCTCCACCACGAACGGCTTGGTGATGACCTGCATCCCGGCATCGAGCTGGCCGTTGCCCAAGACGGCATTCTCCGCGTAGCCGGTGACGAACAGGACCTTGAGCCCCGGTCGCGTCACCCGGCCGGCCTCGGCCATCTGGCGCCCGTTCATGCCGCCCGGCAGACCGATATCGGACACGAGCAGGTCGATGCGCACGTCGGATTGCAGCACCCTGAGGCCGGCCGCGCTGTCGGCGGCCTCGATCGCCGTGTAGCCGAGATCCTCCAGCACCTCGGTGACCAGCATGCGCACGGTCGGCTCGTCGTCGACCACCAGCACGGTCTCGCCCGGCGCGGCCCGAGGCGGCGCGCCGACGGCGGTATGCGGATCCTCCTCCGCGACCGCGCCGCGATGGCGGGGCAGGTAGAGGCAGACCGTGGTACCCTTGTCGACCTCGGAATGGATCCGCACTTGGCCGCCCGATTGCTGGGCGAAGCCGTAGATCATCGACAGGCCGAGGCCGGTGCCCTGCCCCAGCGGTTTGGTGGTGAAGAACGGCTCGAACACCTTGCCGACGATCTCGGGCGGCATGCCGATGCCGGTATCGGTGACGCAGAGCGAGAGGTACTGGCCCGGCGGCATGTCGTGACGCCGGGCGGCGCGCTCGTCGAGCCAGGCATTGGCGGTCTCGATCGTGATCCGGCCGCCCTCCGGCATGGCGTCACGGGCGTTGATGCACAGGTTGAGCAGGGCGTTCTCGAGCTGCGGCGGGTCGACCAGGGCCGGCCAGAGACCGGGCGCACCCATCACCTCGACGATCACGGCGGGGCCGACCGTCCGCCGGATCAACTCTTCCATGCCGGCCACGAGCCGGTTCACGTCGGTGGGCTTCGGATCGAGGGTCTGCCGCCGCGAGAAGGCGAGCAGGCGATGGGTCAGGGCCGCGGCCCGCTTGGACGCTCCCTGCGCGGCATTGATGTAGCGGTCCACATCCATGACGCGACCCTGGCCGAGGCGGGTCTGGATCAGCTCCAGGGATCCGGAGATACCGGCGAGCAGGTTGTTGAAGTCGTGGGCGATCCCGCCGGTGAGCTGGCCGACGGCCTCCATCTTCTGCGATTGCCGCAGGGCCTCCTCGGTGGCGGCCAGGGCGTCGGCGCGCTCGCGCTCTGCGGTGAAATCGCGGCCGACGGCGTTGATCACACCCTCCCCCGGCCGGGCCGCCCAGCTGATCCAGCGGTATCCGCCGTCCCGGTGGCGGTAGCGGTTGTCGAAGCGCGCGAGGCTCGATCCCGTGGCGAGCTGCTGCGCGCCCTCGACGGTGCGGTCGAAATCGTCCGGATGGACGAAGGCGATGAGCTTGGTTCCGATCAGCTCGTCCGGCCGCCAGCCCAGCACCTCGGTCCAGGCCGGGTTCACCGCGGTGATCGTGCCGTCGAACAGGCAGCGCAGCATCATGTCGGACGAGAGCGTCCACAGGGCGTTGCGATCGGCGGTGCGTTCCTCGACCTGCTGGGCCAGGGTGGCGTTGAGGTCGCGCAGCTCCGCGAGGGCGGATTCCAGGCGGCCCTGGCTCTCCTTGAGGGCGGCGTCGGCGCGCACGCGGGCCGTGGTCTCGTTGGTGAGGATGAACAACCCCGTGACCCGCCCCGCGGCGTCGAGGACCCGCGAGTACGAGAAGGTCCACCACGTCTCCCGGGAGCCCCGGTCGGTGTCGAGCTGCCAGGGCAGATCGATGAAGCGCTCCGGGCTGCCTGCCATGGCCGCGTCGATGATCGGCTTGGCCTGATCCCAGGCATCGGCCCAGACCACGTCGAACCGCTCGCCCATGGCCCAGGCCAGACGGGGCCCGAGCAGCGGGAAGTAGGTGTCGTTGAAGAAGAAGTGGAGATCGGGCCCCCAGGCCAGGATCATCGATTCCGGCGAGTTGAGAACGAGCGAAAGGGCCGCGCGGAATTCCGCCGGCCAGGTCCCCGGGGGGCCGAGGGGATGGCCGGTCCAGTCGCGTGCGCGGATCATCCGCGCGGCCTCGCCGCCGCCGGATAGAAAGGAGAGGGGATCGATCACAAGTTCTGAGCGATACAGGTCATGGACTTACCGCGTATGACCGTCTTCGACGCCATCTCCAAGCCAGGGCGGCCCTGTGGATGCCTGTAGTCGGAGACCAGCCCGACGTCACAGCCCGACGTCACAGCCCCGTCATTCCGGGACTGCGAAGCAGGATCCAGACCTCGACCGCGTGCCGGCATGGCTGGCGGCGGCTCTGGGTTCCGGGCTCGCCCGGGGGTGCCCGGGAATGACTGGGATTGCAGGACGGCAGGGCCTGGATCGCGGCGATCCGTTGACCTGATCTCTCCGCGCAGGCCTCCAACACCGCCCTCTGGACCGGCGGCAGTCCGTGCGGACGAAATACGTTGACCCGGGCACGTGCAAGAGCGTGGGCCAGGGCAGACGGCACAACCGGCGGCCGGCATTTCAGTCGACAGCGACGCAGCCCACGCCGAAGCCGAACGGCTGTTCGCGTTCGTCAGCGACCTTCTGCAGACGAGCCTGCCCGTCCCGGCGGGCATCCTGCATGTTGGAGCGACAGCGATACCCGGGTGCCTGACCGAGGGCGATCTCGCCGTGCCCGGAACGCGGGATCGAGCTGAACTGACGAATTCTCGTCCTCCACGGAGGCGCACCGAACAGCGCATCTCGGTGTCCAATGGACCGCCGGAGGCGGCTGCCTCGACCGGTTGCACCCTTTCGTCGAAACCCTGCGGGCCGGCCCGGTGCTGTGCGGCGCGACGACGCCCCCCAAGCGGGCGCACGCGACCAAGCCGATGGCGCTCTACCGGACGCGCGAGGACGACGCCATCGCCCCTGTACTGAACCCGCGCCCACCGGATCGATGAGCGTCGTGCCGGCCCGCTCCGCTCCGGTCGCGAGGACGGCCAGGTTCAGCCGCTATCCGCGCTAATGCGCCTCCTGCCAGTTCCCCGCCGCGTTGGCCTCCACCACCAGCGGCACCCGCAGCGTGAGGGCCGGCGCCGGCGCTTCCTCCATCACGCCGCGGATGATCGGGATCGCCCGCTCCACCTCGTCCTCGGCAGCCTCGAAGACCAGCTCGTCGTGGACCTGCAGGAGCATGCGCACCCCGAGCTTCTCGTCGGCCAAAGCCCCTTCCATCCGGGTCATGGCCCGGCGGATGATGTCGGCGGCCGAGCCCTGGATCGGCGCGTTGATCGCCTGCCGCTCGACACTGGCGCGCTCGGACGGGTTGTTGGAGCGGATCTGCGGATAGTGGCACACCCGGCCGAACAGGGTGGTGACGTAGCCCTTGTCCCGGCAGCTCTTCTTGGTCGCATCGATGTAGTCGCGGATCCCGGGGAACTGCTCGAAATACTGCTTGATGAACGCTGAAGCCTCCTCGCGGCCAATGCCGAGCCGGTCGGCGAGCCCGAAGGCCGAGATGCCGTAGATGATGCCGAAATTGATGGTCTTCGCCCGGCGCCGCAGGTCGGGCGTCATGTCCTTGAGCGGCACGCCGAACATCGCCGAGGCGGTGGCCGCGTGGATGTCGATCCCGTCCGCGAACGCCTTCCGGAGTTCCGGGATATCGGCCATGTGGGCCAGGAGACGCAGCTCGATCTGGGAATAATCCGCCGAGATCAGCCGGTTGCCGGGCGCCGCCACGAAGGCGCGGCGGATGCGCCGGCCCTCCTCGGTGCGGATCGGGATGTTCTGCAGGTTCGGCTCGGAGGAGGACAGCCGGCCCGTGGTGGTCGCCGCCAGGGAGAACGAGGTGTGGACGCGCGCCGTCTCCCGGTCGGCGTGCGTCTGGAGCGAATCCGTGTAGGTGGATTTCAGCTTTGAGAGCTGCCGCCATTCTAGGATCTTCTTGGGCAGCTCGTGCCCGGCCTGGGCCAGCTCCTCCAGCAGGGTGGCTGGCGTCGCCCACTGGCCGGACGGCGTCTTCTTGGCGCCCGGCAGGCCCATCTTCCCGAACAGGATGTCGCCGATCTGCTTCGGCGAGCCCACCGAGAATTTCTCGCCGGCATCCTCCTGGATTTCCTCTTCCAGGCGCACGAGGATCTGCGAGAAATCCCCCGAGAGGCGGCTCAGCATGTCCCGGTCGACCCGGATGCCGCGCTGCTCCATCCGGGCGATGACCGGCAGGAGCGGGCGCTCCAGGGTCTCGTAGACCGCGACCCGGTGCTCGGCGACGAGGCGCGGCTTCATCATCCGCCACAGGCGGAGCGTCACGTCCGCATCCTCGGCCGCGTAGGCGGTGGCCTTGTCGATCGCGACCCGGTCGAAGCTCACCTTGTTGCGGCCGGTGCCGGCGACATCCGAGAACGTGATCGGCTGGTGGCCGAGATGGCGGCGGGCCAGCTCGTCCATGCCGTGGCCGCCCTTCCCGGCATCGAGGACGTAGGAGATTAGCATCGTGTCGTCGAAGGGCGCCACCTCGACGCCGTAGCGGGCGAGCACGACCCAATCGTATTTGAGGTTCTGGCCGACCTTCAGGACGCCGGGATTCTCCAGAAGCGGCTTCAGTCGGGCGACGGCATCCTTCAGGGGGATCTGGCCCGGGACCGGCTCGACCACGTCGGAGGGCGCGGCCCCTTCGCCGAACAGGTCGGTGGCGTCGGCCTGCACCTTGGCGGCCTGCACGTGCGCCAGCGGGATGTAGCAGGCCCGTCCCGTGGACACCGCCAGCGAGACGCCGACCAGGCCGGCCTTGTGGGCGTCGAGCGCGTCCGTCTCGGTGTCGACCGCGATCACACCGGCCTCCTCGGCCTCGGCGATCCAGGCGTCGAGCTGCTCCAGAGACGTGACGGTCTCGTAGGCGGCGGTGTCGAAGGGGGCCACGGCCTCCGCGGCCCGGGCCGCCACGACGTTGCCGGGCGTCGCCTCGACGGGGGCCCGGGGCTTGGCGGGCGCGTCCGGCAGGTCGAGATCCGCGAAGGGGTCCACCGCGCCGCCCTCGGGCGGTGCGGCGCCCGGCGGGCGCTCGGCCCCGGCCGCCGCGGTCTCGGGATCCGGCGGCACGGAATCGCCGAAGAATGGCACCGCGTCGCTGCCGCCGGCCCCGTTGCCGTAGCCATGCGGCCGGGCGCCGGGCAGGAGCCGCGGATCGGGCTTCACCGCCTCGGGGTCGACGTGCAGCATCTGGGCGATGCGGCGCGTCAGGGTGTTGAACTCCATCGCCTTCAGGAAGCCGACGAGCTTCTCCGGATCGGGCTCGGGCACGCCGAGATCGTCGAGCGGCACCGGGACCGGCACATCCTCCATCAAGGCCACGAGCTTGCGCGACAGCTTGGCCTGATCGACGTTGGCGAGCAGGGTTTCCCGGCGCTTGGGCTGCTTGATCTCGCCCGCCCGCTCCAGCAGCGCCTCGAGGCTGCCGAACTCCTTGATCAGCGCCGCAGCGGTCTTCAGGCCGATGCCCGGCACACCCGGCACGTTGTCGGAGGTGTCGCCGATGAGCGCCAAGGCGTCGCCGATCTGGTTCGGCTGAAGGCCCTCCCATTTGGCGATGATCGCCTCGACATCGAGGTTGCGCTCGGGCCGGTAGCCCGGCTTGCCCTTCGCACCGGATTCGAAATCGTAAAACCGCACCTGCGGTCCCACGAGCTGCATCAGGTCCTTGTCGGAGGAGACGATGATGACGCCCGCGCCCCGCGCCTCGGCCTGGCGGGTATAGGTCGCGATGAGGTCGTCGGCCTCGTAGCGTTCCAGCTCCACCGCGTGCAGGCCGAAGGCCCGCACCGCGTCGCGCATCAGCGGCATCTGCCGCTTGAGGTCGTCGGGCGCGTCCGGGCGGTGGCCCTTGTAGTCTGGGAACATCTCCTTGCGGAACGACCCTTCCGACTTGTCGAAGACGATTCCGAGATGCGTCGGCATCGTGCCGGCGGCGCCGTCCTGCAGGAACTGCGCGATCTTCGTGCAGAACAGCCGCACGGCGCCGGTGGGCATCCCGTCGGAGGGGCGCGAGTTGTACTTCTGGTCCTGATTGATCGACTGGAAATAGGCCCGGAAGATGAACGACGAGCCGTCGACCAGGATCACCTGATCGCCTGGGCCGACGGACTTTATTTCGGGCTTCGCGTCGGTCATGGGCTCAGGCGGCTCGGGGCGATCAGGAATCGGGCGCGCGGGCGAGTTCGGCGCGGCAGGCCGCGACGAGAACGGGCAACTCGTGGTGGACGGTGAGCCAGACGATGTCCAGCGTCACCCGGTGATAGCTGTGGCGATAGACGTTGCCCGCATCCGCGATCTGTCGCCACGGCACGTCCGCATACCGGTCCTTCGTCTCGGCGCTCAATCGGCGGCTCGCCTCCGAGACGATCTCCAGGCAACGCATGACTGCGAAGTGCGTGCGCTCGTCCGCCCCGAAAGTCTCGAGCGTGAACCCCGCCACAAAGCGAGCGGCACGCTCGGCGTTGGCAATGATGTCGGCGCAGGCGGTCCGCTCGCGCTCAGAAAGCGAAAACGGCATCGCGCTCTGCGTGCTTTCGGACCCGATCCTTGAGGGCCGCCCGGTCCGCCACGTCGACCCGGATCGGAAACAGATCATCGATGAAATGGCACAACCCGACATAGCCGAAGAGACCGCCGACGACGGGCGCATCGATGTCGATCAGCACGTCGAGGTCGCTATCGTCCCCGGCGTCCCCACGGGCGACCGAACCGAACAGCGCCGCATGCAGCACCCCGCGGCGGCGCAGTTCCGCTTCGTTCGTGCGGAGGATGTCGAGGGCGAGCTGCTTGTCCATGGCGGCGGGACCGGAGGGAATCGGCGGCCATCAGCATAGCAGAACCGCGGGGTTGGAGGATCAGGCCGCGAGCTCTTGCCCCAGGGCCTCCACCCGGCGCAGGTCGTCCACGAACGCCGCGTAGGCCTCTTCCTTCGCCTCGTCGGGCAGGCGCAGCAGGTAGGAGGGGTGGACCGTGATGAAGCCCTGGAAGCGGTTGTCGAACCGGTCGAACCGGAATGGGCCCCGCGCCCGGGTAATCGGGACGGCCTTGCCGGTCAGCGCCAGCACCGCGGTCGCGCCGAGGGCGACCACGAGCTTCGGAGCCACGAAGTCCAATTCCCGGTCCAGCCACCAGCGGTAATGGCTGACCTCGCCCGCCGTCGGCTTCTGGTGGATGCGGCGCTTGCCGCGTTCTTCGAACTTGAAGTGCTTGACCGCATTCGTGAGATAGCTCGCCCCACGGTCGATCCCGGCCTCCGCCATGGCGCGGGAGAGCAGTTGCCCCGCCGGTCCGACGAAGGGTCGGCCCTGCCGGTCCTCCTGATCGCCGGGCTGCTCGCCCACGAAGGCGATCGTTGCGCCCACCGGCCCCTCGCCGAGCACGGCCTGGGTGGCGCCCGCGACCAGCGGCTCGGTCCGTCGGATGATCGCGTTCAGCTCCTCCAGGGTCTTCGGGTCCTGGTCGGCCATGGCGGCGACGGCGCGGGCCGGGTCGCGGCGTGTGGGCATGGTCGGCTCCCTCTCGATCATCGCTTCGGTGCGCCCGGCCGCCGCGCGGACGAGGGCGGGGATGGCGGCCGTCTCGGGCATGTTGTGCCAGTACTTCTTGGGCATCTCGGCCCGCATGGCCTTCAGGTTGGTGCGGGCCGGGTTGAACGTGCTCTCGTAGTAGGTCTGCCAGCCGGCCTCGAACCCGTCGCCCTCCGGCAGCTGCGCGCGGTCGCCCGGCGGTCCGAAGGTCAAGGCCTCCGTATCCCAATGCGCCGATCCGTCCGGCGTGAGGATCGACCAGCGCATCCCGCGGAAGCGATTGACGAAGAACGGCGCCGCAGCCTCGAGAATGTGGTGATCCGGCTCGAACCACGCGATGTAGCGCTCCCCATCCGGCCCCTCAGCCCGGCGGAAGCGCAGGAAGGCGTGCATCTTGTGGAGGTCGCGCCCGATCGCCTTGGCCAGACGGTGCAGGCGGTGGACCAGCGGATCGCTGCCGACCTCCATCAAATGCCGCTCGCCGTGGCAGACGCGCCAGATCAGCGCGTAGAGCAAGCCATAGCGTTCCGGATCGCGGTGCGGGATCACCTGCGGGATCAGAGCGGCGACGGGCTTCGGCAGGGCTAGCGGCGGGCTGAGGGCATGCGCCGCGCCGGTGCCGAACAGGCCGGGGGAGTCCGCCTCCGACCATGTCACCCCCTCGGGTGGGACACCCTCCGCGACGAGGCTCCGGACGGCGGTGCGGAAGCCGTCGAGATCGGCGCCCGGGCGCAGGAGCATGGCGCGCGGCGCGCCGGCATTCCCGTGTCCGCTTGCAGGGGAACGGAGCATCGCGTCTGCGGCCTTTCTCAAAACAGGCTCAGTTGCGCCGCCGGCTCGACCAGTCGCGCCCGCAGGTCGAGCCGGTCGGTGAGCCCCACCGGACGATGATCGGCGGCGACGAGGAACGGCCGGGCCCGCTTCAAGCCCGAGGTCAGGCGGGCGACGTCGTCGAGGCGCAGGGTCGCGTGCCGGCGCGCCTTGACGATCTTGTCCACGGCCCGGGCGCCGAGCCCCGGCACCCGCAGAAGCCATTCCCGATCGGCCTTATTCACGTCCACGGGGAACTTGTCCCGGTGCTTCAGCGCCCAGGCGAGCTTCGGGTCGATGTCGAGGGCGAGCATCCCGCCCTCCGACGCGTCGGCCACTTCGTCGGGGGTGAATGCGTAATACCGCAGCAGCCAGTCGGCCTGGTACAGCCGGTGCTCGCGCTGGAGCGGCGGCGGCTTCGGCGGCAGGATCGCGGACCCGTCCGGGATCGGGCTGAAAGCGGAGTAGTAGACCCGCTTCAGGCCGACGCTGCCGTAGAGCAGTGCGCTCTTGCGGATCAGCGCCTCGTCGGTGGTGGCGTCCGCGCCGACGATCACCTGCGTCGAGTGGCCGGCCGGCGAGAAGCGGCGCTTCTCGGCCTTGGCCTGCACGATGCGCTCGCCGATCTGGGCCATCGCCCCCTGGATCGCGGCGCCGTCCTTCTCCGGGGCGAGGCGTTCGAGGCTCGCCTCGGTGGGCAGCTCGACGTTGATCGAGAGCCGGTCGGCGTAGAGACCGGCCTCCTCGATCAGCCAGGGGCTCGCCTCCGGGATCGACTTCAGGTGGATGTAGCCGGCAAAGCCGTGATCGCGCCGCAGCGACTTCGCCACCCGGGTCAGCAGCTCCATGGTGTGGTCCGGCGACTTGATGATGCCCGACGAGAGGAACAGGCCCTCGATGTAGTTGCGCCTGTAGAAGTTCAAGGTGAGGTTCACGACCTCCTCGACGGAGAACTTGGCCCGCCGCACGTTCGAGGAGCGCCGGTTGATGCAGTAGGCGCAATCGAACAGGCACCAGTTGGTCAGCAGGATCTTCAGCAGCGAGACGCAGCGCCCGTCCGGCGTATAGGCGTGGCAGATCCCCGCCCCGGTGGTCGACCCGAGCCCGTCCTTGCCGGCTGCGCGCTTCGGCGCGGCCGAGGAGGCGCAGGAGGCGTCGTACTTGGCGGCATCCGCGAGGATGCGCAGCTTCTTGGCCAGGGTCTCGTCCATCGAACAGACAATGAACAACCCGGCCAAAGGTGCAAGGCCGCCCCGCCTTTCACCCCGGGCAGCGATGCCGCACCCGTCACACCATGTCGTCCGGCTCCAGATCGACCACCCGGCGGGCGAGGTCGTAGGCGAAGCCGGCGCGGGCCATGGCGGCAAGGTCCCGGTCGCGGTGCGCCGCCCGCTGATCCGGGCGGCGATACGGCCCGAGGCGCCGCCGCTTGGCGTAGGCCCGCGCGGCCTGGTCCTCGATCGCCTCCGCCTCACCGTCCGGCAGGGCGTCGCGCTCCGCCAGCATCGCGGCCTCGACGACATCGCGCGGAACGCCCTTGGCGGCGAGCTTGGCCGAGACGCCGCGGCTCGACGTGCCGCGGCGGCGCAGGGTGGCGAGGCGGGTGTCGGCGAAGCGCGCGTCGTCCACGAGGCCGGCCGACACCGCCCGCGCGACGGTCGTCGTCACGAGGTCGGTGAAGAGCGCGGGATCCTCGCCCCGAGCGCGGGCCCGCTTCTGGACGCGGCGCGCAAGGGTCCGGCGCAGCATCTCGGTCGAGGCGCTGTAGCGCTCCAGATAATGGAGCGCCGCCCGCTCCAGCCACGCCGGGCTCACAGGGCCGGGCGGCTTGATCTCGCGGTCGCGACCTTCTGGCGCGGATCCTGCAACGAATGGAGATTTCACCGGTTCTTCACGATCTCGACAGGTTTGCGTTCCATGACTCGGGCATGGAACGCGCGCAACGCGACAGGCTCGGCCATGGCCCGAACCACCGTTCTTCGTCAGGCGATCCGCAGGGTCGACGGAACCGTCGGCTGCCACGTGCGGCAGCTATCCTGATGCGGCGTGAATGGCTCCTGGTCCTCGTTGCCCTGGGGCTCGCTGCGGCCGCGGCCGCAATCGTCTATCTGTCGCGCCCGAATACCCTGACGGTGGCGGTCGGCCCGCAGGACGGCCCCGAGGCCGCGCTGATCGAAGCCTATGCCAGCGCCCTCGACCGGGCACGCGAGGATGTCCGGCTCAAGGTCGTGCGCTACGGCGACGTGCGCGACAGCGCCCTCGCGCTTCAGCGGAACAAGGCCGACCTCGCCGTGGTCCGGCCGGACGTGTTCCTGCCCGAGAACGGGCTGACCCTCGCGATCCTGCATGACGAGGCCCTGGTCATCGCGGCGCCGGAGGCGGCCGATATCGACGACATCCCCGCGCTCGCGCGCAAGCGGCTCGGCATCGTGGTCCGGCACAGCGCCGACCTGTCCTTCCTGACGAACCTGCTCTCCTTCTACGACCTCGTGCCGGACAATGCGGGCGCGGACGCGCCGGAGGCCAGCCCTGCCGCCGAGGCGGAGCCCGGTCATGTCACCGTGGTGCCGCTCAAGATCGGCGAGGTGACCGCCGCCCTCGCCGACAAACGCGTCGATGCGGTGGCGGTGATCGCGAGCCCCGCCTCCAAGCCCGCGGCTTCCGTGGTCCGCGCCGTCGAGCTGGGCTCGCCGGAGCGGAAGGTCGGCTTCGTCTCGATCCCGGACGGCGACGCGATCCTGCAGCGCTTCCCCGAATTACAAGCGGTCACGATTCCGGCCGGCACCTTCGGCGGCCGGCCGAAGCGCCCCGACGAGGAGATCAAGACCGTCGGCGCGTCCTACCGCCTGATGGCGCGGGGCACGGTCAGCCGGGTCGCGGTCGCCTCGGCGACGCAGCACCTGTTCGAGTGGCGCTCGCGTCTGGCCTCGGCGGCGCCGGTGGCCAAGCTGATGAAGGCGCCGGACTTCGACACCACCGTGGCGGCGACCTCGGCGCGCCTGCCGAACCACCCCGGCGCCGTCGACTATTTCGAGCGCGAGCAGCAGACCTTCCTCGATCGCTATGAGGATTACATCTACCTGTTCGCCTTCTTCGGCGGCACGATCGGGTCCGGCATCGCCTGGATCGGCCAGCGCCTCGCCCGCAAGCGCCGGGAGCGCGTGGACTTCGTCCTCGACCGGCTCCTCGACATCATGCGCGAGGTGCGGGCGGCGACCAGCGCCGCCGAACTCGATGCGATCGCGATCGAGACCGACGGGCTGGTGGCGGACGTCGTCTGTTACGCCCGTGAACGCAGCATCGATGCGCGGACGGTCAGCGCGCTGATCCTGGCGGTGGACGGCGTCCATGCGGCGATCGCGGACGCGCGGCGGCAGGCGAGCGAGGCGGAGCCCCGGGCGGCGACCCGCACCCGCACGGCGCGGCTGCTCGCCCTCGACCTGCCGGCTGCGGAATAGCGGCGGGGCCGCGTGGCTGGCGGTGTCGGGATATCATGCTAACGGGAGCCATGTTCGATCCCGTCGCAGCCCTCAACACGGTTCTGGAGAACCTCGACCGCGAGGCCCGTGAGCCCACGAAGCTCCGGGCCGCGCTCGTGCCGCAACTGCGCCGGGTCATCGAAGAGGGCCACCGCGCCGCCGAGGCGCAGCTCCTCGAGGACCGCAACGGGCTGCGCTGCGCGCAGACCTTGTCGAACCTCACCGATGCGGTGGTCCGGGCGATTCACGATGCCGTGGTCTGGCGCCTCTATCCCAACGACAATCCGTCGACCGGTGAGCAGCTCGCGGTGGTCGCCACCGGCGGCTACGGCCGGGGCACGATGGCGCCGGGCTCGGACATCGATCTGCTGTTCCTGCTTCCCTACAAGCAGACGGCGTGGTCGGAGAGCGTCGTCGAGGGGATGCTCTACGTCCTGTGGGACCTGAAGCTGAAGGTCGGCCACGCCACCCGGTCGGTGGAGGAATGCCTGCGCGAGGCGCGGGCTGACATGACGATCCGCACCGCCCTCCTGGAAGCGCGATACCTGTTCGGCACCCGGATCCTCTACGAGGAGCTCGTGACCCGCTTCGACGCCGAGCTGGTGGTCGGATCCGCCGCCGAGTTCGTGGAGGCGAAGCTGCGCGAGCGCGACATGCGCGTCTCCAAGGCCGGCACCTCCCGATATCTCGTCGAGCCCAACGTCAAGGACGGCAAGGGCGGCCTGCGCGACCTGAATACCCTGTTCTGGATCGCCAAATACACCTACCGGGTCCGCGACCAGCTGGAACTCGTGAGCGCCGGCCTGTTCACCCCGGAGGAATACGCGCTGTTCGAGCGCTGCGACGAGTTTCTGTGGCGGGTTCGCTGCCACATGCACTTCGTGACGAAGCGCGCGGAGGAGCGCCTGTCCTTCGGCCTGCAGCCGCGGATCGCCGAGCGCTTCGGCTACGAGCCCCGGGGCGGCCTCTCCGGCGTCGAGCGCTGCATGAAGGCCTATTTCCGCATCGCCAAGGACGTGGGCGACCTCACCGCCATCGTCTGCGCGGAGCTGGAGGCGCGCCATGCCAAGCGCACCCCGGTGCTCGACCGCTGGATCGGCCGGTTCCGCGACCGGTTCCGGGCAACCGCCATGGAGGCGGAGGATTTCTGGATCGACCACGGCCGGGTGAACCTGCGGGCGGAGGACGCCTTCGAGCGCGACCCCGTGAACCTGATCCGGCTGTTCTGGCTCGCCGACCGGCACAACCTCGCGATCCATCCGGACGCCAAGCGGCTGGCCAACCGGTCCCTGCGCCTGGTGAACCCGTCGCTGCGCGTGGACCCCGAGGCGAATCGCCTGTTCGTCGAGATCCTCACCTCGCGGAACGCCCCGGAGGAGGCGCTGCGCGAGATGAACGAGGCGGGCGTGCTCGGCCGCTTCATCCCGGATTTCGGCCGCATCGTCGCGATGATGCAGTTCAACATGTACCACCACTTCACGGTGGACGAGCATCTGCTGCGCACGGTCGGCGTCCTGGCCGACATCGAATCGGGCCGGGTCCAGGAGACCTATCCGCTGGTCTCGCGCCTCGTGCATACGATCCACAACCGCATGGCGCTCTACGTGGCGATCCTGCTGCACGACATCGCCAAGGGCCGGCCTGAGGACCACTCGATCGCCGGCGCCGCCATCGCCGAGAAGCTCTGCCCGCGCTTCGGCCTGAACCAGGCCGAGACCGAGACCGTGCGCTGGCTCGTGGAACACCATCTGCTGATGTCCATGACGGCGCAGAGCCGCGACCTCTCGGACGCCAAGACGATCGAGCGGTTCGCCGCGAGCGTGCAGAGCCTGGAGCGGCTGAAACTCCTGACCATCCTGACGGTGGCCGACATCACCGCCGTCGGGCCGGGGGTCTGGACCGCCTGGAAGGGCACTTTGATCCGCACGCTGTACGACGAGACTGAAGTCTACCTGTCAGGCGGCCATTCCGAGATCGCCCGCACCGACCGGGTGCGCCTCGTGCAGATGGGCCTGCGTGAACAGCTGCCGGGCTGGGCCTCGGAGGAGTTCGATGCCTACGCGGCGCGGCACAGCCAGGCCTACTGGCTGAAGGTCGACGGCACGCGCCAGCTGAAGAACGCGATCTTCCTGCGCGACGTGGTGCGCGACGGACGGACCAGCGCCACCGACGTGGCCCTCGATCCGGTTCGGGGCGTGACCGAGATCACCATCTACTCGCCGGATCATCCCCGCCTGCTCGCCATCGTCACCGGCGCCTGCGCGGCGGCGGGGAGCAACATCGTCGACGCGCAGATCTTCACCACCACGGACGGGTTTGCCCTCGACACGATCTTCATCTCCCGCGCCTTCGAGCGCGACGAGGACGAGCTGCGCCGGACCAAGCGCATCACGGCGGCGATCGAGCGCGCACTGAAGGGCGAGATCCGCATCGCCGACCTCGTCGCCGACAAGCACCCGACGGCGAGCACCCGCGCCAAGACCTTCCCGGTGCCGCCGGACGTGATCATCGACAACGCCCTGTCGAGCCGGGAGACCGTCGTGGAGATCACCGGCCTCGACCGGCCGGGCCTGCTCTACGAGCTCACCACCGCCTTCAGCCGGCTGTCGCTCAACATCACGTCGGCGCATGTGGCGACCTTCGGCGAACGCGCCGTGGACGTCTTCTACGTCACCGACCTCACCGGCACCCGGGTGACGCAGCCCGACCGGCAGGCCGCGATCCGCAGCGCCGTGATGGACGTGTTCGCGCACGACGTCGCCACGCTGAAGGCCGAGGGTCTGGAGGCGCTCGTGGCGGCCCCGCCGCCGCGCGAGGCGTGAGCGGACGGGTTGATTTCGCAACCCCTTGGCCAGATATCAGCGCCGATTCCACGATCCCTCACCGATTCCCGCCCACGACTGAAACGTGATGACGAGCAACGACATGCCTCAGGATGACCAGCGCCAGACCACGGTCGAAGCCGGTGCCGGCGCGGCCCAGGATTCCGCGCCCGCGGGTCAGGGCGGCGAGTCGGCCTCCGTCGATCCCGTCGCGGAGGCCCTGGCTCTGCTGACCGCCGAGCGCGACGAGCTCAAGGACCGGACGCTGCGCACCCTCGCCGAGATGGAGAACCTGCGCCGCCGGACGGAGCGCGAAGTCGCCGACGCGCGCGCCTACGCGGTGACCAACTTCGCCCGGGACGTTCTCAACGTCGCCGACAACATCCGCCGCGCCCTCGACAGCGTGCCGGACGATGCGAAGTCCACGGCCGACGGCGCCCTGAAGGGTCTGATCGACGGGATCGAACTCACCGAGCGCGACCTCGCCAAGACCCTTGAGCGCCACGGCGTGAAGATCGTCGAGCCCCAGGGCCAGAAGTTCGACCCGAACCGCCATCAGGCCATGTTCGAGGTGCCGAACGCGGAGGTTCCGGCCGGTACCGTCGTGCAGGTCGTGCAGGCGGGCTACGTCATCGGCGATCGCGTCCTGCGCCCGGCCCTGGTGGGCGTCGCCAAGGGCGGCCCGAAGGCGGCGGCCAGCCCGGCGGACGCCGCCTGACCGACACTGCCGCTCGTCCCCGCGGCGCGGCCTATTGGCAGGGCAGCGCCGCGGAGAAATCCGAGATGAATCGCGCCGCCTCCCGGGTGTGAGCGGGCGCGCGCGGATCCCGGGCGACCGCACCGGCCTCGACCGTGAGGCGCCGGTTGCACGCGCAGCTCGTAAGCGTGCCCGACATCGGATCGGCCGAGCAGATGTCGTGACGGGCGCAGGCCTGGTCCAGCGCGTCGATCGGCCGGAATCCGGGACCCCGGTTACCCGGCCCGCAGAAGTTTCCGTAGATCAGGATGGCACCGCGCCCGGTGGGTCCGGGCGGGATGATCTCCTGGGCCCGTACCGTTACGGCGCAGGCCGCGAGCCCGAAGGCGAGCAAAGCTGTCGTGAGGGTGGTCGGTTTGGGGATGCTCACGGCCGATCCTGTCGGAGAAGACCCTCGATCCCGCACGGCAACGCCCGCGCGACATTCGGAATCGCCGCCCTGCACCGGCCATGACCTCGTTCGCGCGGCCGACGGATTCGCGAAGCCGAACGTCGCGTATGGCGTCCCAGCCCACGGGAAGCGTCAAGATCTCCGACAGCGAATATTTGTTAGAATCTATAATTCACGCCGGCCCTGACCAAGGCGAAACCAGATTCCTGTTTGCCGGCACCATAATATGCCGGAACGCTGGCGTTGTAGTACGTAGCAGCGGACGATCCGCGACCGAGATGGAGGTAGAGGGCCTCCACCTTGGCGGAGAGCTTCTCGGTGAAGGCGTATTCGATGCCGCCGCCGGCCGCATAGCCGGTCCGATCGGTCGCCGGCAGGGTGTAGGGATAGGATCCCGCATAGGTCGAGCGCGTGCCGCCGCCATACGCGAAGCCGCCGGTCCCGTAGATGAGGACGCGGTCGATGGCGTAGCCGAGCCGGCCGCGGACCGTCCCGAAATAGTCGAGGCTCGGCCGAACGCTGTAGTACGGCGTGGTGCCGAGATAGGCTGCATCCGCCTTGGCGAAGGCGGTGCCCTGGAGATCGGTCTCGAAGCCGACCACGAAGCCGGAGCCGGGCGTGAACTGATAATTGTAGCCGATCTGGCCGCCACCGGCGAAGCCGCCGCCCCGGCCGCCGCCCGTGACCGCGCCGTAGGTCGGATCGGTGAAGCCGCTGCTTCCGGTGCGGAAGGCGTATCCCGCATTCACACCGGCGTAGAAGCCGGTCCAGGTGAAGACCGGCAGCGACGGCGGCAGCGGCGGGGGCGGCGCACGGCGCGGCAGATCGGCCGCCTGAGCGGCGAACGCGAAGCAGCAGGCCGCGGCTCCCGTAAGGGCTGCGTGGATCTTGAGCGTCATGGACATCTCGTCGTGGAAGGCGGCGGAGCCGCAGGATCACAGGGTCAGGAGGAGCAGGCCGACGACGGTCACCGCCAGAATCAGGCATAGTGCGAGATCGAGGATGGCTGCTCCGCCGCAGGTCGGCGCCGGATGCGCGGTGCGAAGGCTGGACAGGGTGGTCATGACCGGTCCTCCCGGTATCCGGGCGTCTGCATCGCGGTCCTCATGGTCCGGAGGGCGCGTTTGGGCACGCCGAGAGCGGCAGGTGCCGCCGCCCCGCCTGAGGGGATGACGGGAGCGGCGGCCTGCGGCGCCTTCGGTGCAGCGGCGCGGTGGACCGTTTCCGCGACAGCCACACCGAGGACGGGCAGCGTGAGCGCGGCGGCGACGCAGACGATGCGCCGTAGCCGCGGAAGGGGGTCGTTCTGTCGCGGGCGGAACCCGGAGGCCGGAGGCAGGGTGAGGGGCGGTAGCGTCTCCAGGACCAGTCGGCGTGTCGGAACGGTCATGGTCCTGTGCTCCTCGCTTTACGTGGGAAATTTGACCACGCCGTCGATGTACGTGTGCAAAAATCCCACGTCAATTCGAAATCAGCGGATCGAGGTGCGCCGCCGCACGCAGTGGGATTGTATCCCACGGCACAAACCGTCACCATGCGATCATGTCTGAAACTGCCGATACTCCGCGGGACGGCGCGAGCCTGCACGCGCCGCTGGCGCGGCTGCTGCGCCCCCTCGTGCGCCTGCTGGTGGCCCGTGGAATCACCTTCCCTGCGCTGACCGACCTGTTGCGCGAGCTCTACGTGAACGTCGCCGAGTACGATTTCGCCCTCACCGGCAAGGAGCAGACCGACAGCCGCGTCTCGCTGCTCACCGGCATCCACCGCAAGGAGGTGCGGCGCCTGCGCGGGGCCGGCGCCCCGGTGAGTGCCGTGCCGGCGGTCGTCTCGCGCACCAGCCGGATCATCGCCCGTTGGATCGCCGATCCGGCCTTCACCGACCCGCAGGGTCATCCCCTGCCGCTGCCGCGGACCGCCGACGGCAACGCCCCCTCCTTCGAGACCCTGGTCTCGGGCGTGACCCGCGATCTGCGGCCACGGGCAGTCCTGGACGAGTGGCTCGACCGGGGCCTCGCCTTCACGGATCCACAGGACCGGATCGTTCTCGCCGAGGCGGCCTACGTGCCGCGGGGCGACGGCGCCGAGGGGCCGCAGCTCTACTATTTCGGCCGCAACCTGCACGACCATATCGCGGCCGCCGTCGCCAACATCGTCGGCGACGCGCCGCGCTTCCTGGAGCGGGCGGTCCATTACGACGGCCTGTCCAAGGACCTCGCGATCAAGCTCGAGGCGCGCGCCCGCGAGATCGCCATGGAGGCGCTGCAGCAAGCCAACCGGGAAGCGCACGCCGCCTGCCAGACCGATCCCGGCGGCACGCATCGGTGGAATTTCGGTCTCTACGTCTACACGGAAGCGGCGCCCTCAGCGCAACCCAAGGACGAGCGGTGAGAGGCCGGCCGGTGCGCGTCTTGCCGAACCGCCGGTTCGTCCTGCGCCTGCTCGCGGGCGGCGCGACCTTTCTGCCGGCCCCCGTCCGGCCGCAGGAGGCGCCGCGCGACCAGGGCATCGGCGGCACCGGCATGATGCGGACCGACGAGCCCCGCAACGGGCCCCTCGGCGAGGGCGACCGCGGGATCGGCGGCACCGGCGTGATCGGCACAATCCGCCGCTTCGGCTCGATCATCGTCAACGACCTGCGCATCGCCTATCCGCCGGACGTCGAGGTGCGCATCGACGGCACGGCGGCGAAGACGGCCGACCTCAAGATCGGGCAGGTGGTCCACGTGGTGGCCCGGCCGGAGGGCGCCGGACTCGCCACGGGGCGGATCGACGTGACCAGCGAGGTGGTCGGGCCGGTGGAATCGGTCGCGCCGGGGCGGTTGGTGGTCCTCGGCCAGCGGGTCTCGACGGCGGGTCTCGCCGGCGCCTGGAAGCCGGGGGCGCGGGTCGCGGTGAGCGGGCTGCGGCGGCCCGACGGCGTGATCGTGGCGAGCCTGATCGAGGCGCGGGATTCCGGGCCCGACCGCGTCGCCGGGCCGGTGCAGCGGATCGCGGGCGGCCTCGGGATCGGCGGCCTGCGCATCGCGGGGGCCGACACCCTCCCGACGGGCCGTCGCGCCCTGGTGACGGGCACGGCGGCGAACGGCGTCCTCACCGTGACCAACGCCGCGCAGGTCGGCCTGCCATTCCCGCCGGGGCTGAAGCAGGTCTCGATCGAGGCCTATATCGGCCGGTCCGGCAGCGGCTTCGATGTCGGCGCGGGCTATGCCGTTGTGGGGCGCCCGGGCGCGCGCGTTCCGCGCGCCGGGAGCGTGAAGGCGGTGCTGACCGCAGCCATCGCGCGGGACGGCGACCTGACGGTGGAGCGGCTGCGGATCGAGAACCGCATCGTGCCCGAGCCGCAACAGCCGGATGCCCCGCGGTTCGAGCGGGAACGCGACCGGCTCGACCTGCGCAATCTCCCCGATGAGCTGCCCGGTCGCTTCGGAGCCGAGCCCGGCGGCCGGCAGGGCAGCATCGGCGGCCCTGGCGGCATCGGCGAACCGCGCGGCCCCGCGATCGACACCCGGCCGGGGGGCACGGTCGTCCCCGGGGCGGAGGGTCCCGGCGGATTCGGGGCGCCCCGCGGCGGATTCGGCGGCGCACCGCCGGCCGCTCCGGGGGCGTTCCCCGGCGGCCCCGGGGGATTCGGCGGTCCTCCCGGGGGTCCAGGTCCGGGCCCCGGTGGAGGCGGCTTTGGCGGCGGGTTCGGCGGCCCGGGGGGCGGCCGGCGCTAGGCCGACCATCGTCTCTGCGCGCGATGCCGGGCTTCAGCCCTCCGCCTCCCGGTCGAGCAGCGCGCGCTTGCGCGCGACGCCCCAGCGATAGCCCGACAGGGCGCCGTCCGAGCGCACGACCCGGTGGCAGGGGATGGCGACCGCCACCGGATTCGCCCCGCAGGCCTGCGCGACCGCGCGCATCGCCGTCGGCAGGCCGATCGCCCGGGCGATCTCCGCGTAGGTCGCCGTGGATCCGACCGGGATCTTCCGCAGCGCTGCCCAGACCCGCTGCTGGAAGGCCGTGCCGCGGATGTCGAGCGGCAGGTCGAGGCCGCTGCCCGGCGCCTCCACGAGACCGATGACCTGCGCCATCCAGCTCTCGAAGGCCGGGTCGCCGCCCTCGATCTCCGCGGCGGGAAAGCGGCTCTGAAGATCGTGCAGGAGCGGCTCGGGCGCGTCGCCGAGGAGGATGGCGCAGACGCCCGCCTCCGTGGCGGCGACGAGGATCGCGCCGAGCGTGCAGGCGCCGATGCCGAACCGGATGCGCAGACCGGCGCCCCCCGTCCGATAGGCCGCCGGCGCCATGCCGAGGCGTGGCGCGCCCCCCGCATAGAAGCGGCTCGCCGCACCGTAGCCGGCTTCGTACAGCGTCTCCGTCACCGAGGCGGCGCCGGGCAGCCGCCGGGCCACCACGGCGGCGCGGTGGGCGGCGGCATAGGCCTTGGGCGTCACGCCGGTGGCAGCCTTGAACACCCGGTGGAAGTGGTAGGCGCTCAGGCCGGCGGTGCGGGCGAGTTCGGCGAGCGACGGCATCGTCTCGGCCGACTCGATCAGGCGGCAGGCGCGGACGACCGCCTCGGCCCGGCGCGCGGCGAGGCCGGGCTCGTCGGGGCGGCAGCGCCGGCACGGGCGGAAACCGGCAGCCTCGGCCTCCGCGCAGGTCCGATGGAAGCTGACATTCTCGGGCCGCGCTGCCCGCGCGGCACAGCTCGGGCGGCAATACACACCCGTGGTGCGGACCGCGTACACGAAGGTGCCGTCGGCCCGCGCGTCGCGGGCGGCGAGGGCCGCCCAGCGCTCGGCGTCGCTGAGGTCTGACCTTGGACCGTGGTTCATGGCGGCGGCACTATGCGGCTTGGCGTGGGCGTTGGGGAGGGGCATGAGGGGGCCTGCCGGGCGGTGGAGGACGCGCGCAGCACTCTGTCCGTCCGCCGCCGTGCCGGCATCCCGCTCCTTGCTGCCGAATCCGCTGTCCCGGGCGGCCGTTCGAGCGGGGGGCCATTCCACGAGTGCGCCATGGCTCCGAGCACGCCCGACCACATCCATGTCGGCCAGGATGGATGGCTGTTCCTGAAGACCGGGCGCAACGACGTGCTGGGCCAGTACGAGCGGCCGGAGGAGACCACGGAGCTGATCTGGCAGTGGCGCAGCCTCGTGACGATGCGGGAGCGGCGCCTGCGCGCCCAGGGAATCCTGTACCGCCACGTCGTCGCCCCGGAGAAGCTGATGATCTACGATCACCGGCTCGACGGGCTGACCATCCGGCCGAGCGCCTCGCCGGCCTATCGGCTCCTGCACAACGAGCCCCCGCCGGGTCGGTTCCGCGGGCCCTTCGGCCTCTATGCGGCCTGGCGCCGACGGACGCGCTGGCGCCAGACCTGCATCGATCTGGTGACGCCGATGCGGGCGCAGCGCGATACGGCCGATCTCTACTGCCGGACCGACACCCACTGGTCCGCAGACGGCTGCTATCTCGCCTACGCGGAGATCTGCCGGGCTTTGGGCGCCGAGCCCCGGCCGGATCTGCGGGAGCGGCCGTCCTTCGAGACCGACCACGACGGCGATTTGGGCAGCGCCTTCGACCCGCCCCGGCGGGCGCGCTCACGCACCGTCCTGATGCAGCAGGACGCGGTCCGGACCTATGGCAGCCCGATCGTCGAAGCCCGGGAGAAGGCCGGCCTGCTGCACACGCTGCATGTCGGCGCGCACGTGATCTACGGGAACGCCAAGGCCACCGATCCGCGCCGGCTGGCGCTGTTCGGCGATTCCTTCTCGCACGTCATGCCGTACATGCTGACGATCATGCTGGCCGAGACGTTCCGCGAGGTGCACTTCATCTGGAGCACCTCCCTGGACTGGCCGTATATCGAGCGCGTCCGGCCCGACATCGTGCTGACCGAGGTGGCCGAGCGCTTCATGGTCCAGCTGCCCAACGACACCTTCTCGGTGGAGCGCTACGCGCAGGACCGCTTCGGAGCGGAACTGGCAGCCGCAGGCGCGTGAGCGGCGCCCGCGGCTTGGCCCCGCTCAGGCCTGCAGCTTGGCCACCAGCGCGTCCGACAGGGCGAAGTTGACGTAGACGTGCTGGACGTCGTCCTGATCCTCGATCACCTCGACGAGGCGGATGAGCTTCTCGCCGGTCTCGTCGTCGACGTCGATCGTGTTCTGTGCCTTCCAGATCAGCCCGGTGCGGCTCGGCTCGCCGAAGCGCGCCTCTAGGGCCTTGGTGACCTCGCCGTAGGAATCCTGGGCGCAGACGACCTCGTGGCCGTCCTCCCCGGAGCTGACGTCGTCGGCGCCGGCCTCGATGGCGGCCTCCAGCATCGTGTCGGCATCGGCCACGGAAGCCGGGTAGGCGATCACGCCGACGCGGTCGAACATGAAGGCGACGGCGCCGGTCTCGGCGAGGCTGCCGCCGGACTTGGTGAAGGCCGAGCGGACGTCCGAGGCGGTGCGGTTGCGGTTGTCGGTCTGCGCCTCGACGATCAGGGCGGCGCCGCCGGGCCCGTAGCCCTCGTAGCGGATATCCTCGTAGTTCTCGCCGTCAGCACCGGCGGCCTTCTTGATGGCGCGCTCGATATTGTCCTTGGGCATGTTCTCGGCGCGGGCCGCCAGGATCGCGGCGCGCAGGCGCGGGTTCATCGCCGGGTCGGGCGTGCCGAGCTTGGCCGCCACGGTGATCTCGCGGGCGAGCTTGCCGAACACCTTCGAGCGGACTGCGTCCACCCGGCCCTTCCGGTGCATGATGTTCTTGAACTGCGAATGGCCTGCCATGACGGTTCAGACTTTTGTTCGTTGGCGAGGGCGGGCGTCCGGGACCCCGCCGTCGCGGCTGTGAGGTCGCGCCGTATATAGGCCGCCGCCTTCGGACGAAGCAACGCGGCCGCCGCCGCTCGGCACCGCGCAGGGGGACACGGGCGCGCAGGCTTCGCAATCCCGTGATCGCGGAAAGAATACCCGCCTCGGGCGTTGGCGCTGCACTTCTCCCTGAGCTGGAAGCCCGATGTCGAGCCGGAACGGACGCAGCACGGTCATGGTCACGGGCGCGAGCGCCGGTGTCGGCCGCGCCGTGGCGCATGAATTCGCCCGGCACGGCTGGAATGTCGGTCTGATCGCCCGGGGCGAGGCCGGGCTGAGGGGCACGATCCGCGATGTCGAGCGGGCGGGCGGCCGGGCGCTGGCGTTTGCGGCCGACGTCGCCGACGCGGAGGCCGTCGCCCAGGCCGCCGACGCGCTGGCCGAGGCGTTCGGCGGCATCGACGTCTGGGTCAACAACGCGATGGTGACGGTCTACGCGCCCGTGCAGGAGACGGACCCGGAGGAGTTCCGACGCGCCACCGAGGTCACCTATCTCGGGCAGGTGCACGGGACCCTGGCGGCGCTCCGCCACATGGTGCCGCGCGACCGGGGCACGATCGTGCATATCGGCTCGGCGCTCGCCTATCGGTCGATCCCGCTGCAGGCGAGCTACTGTGCCGCGAAGGCCGCCGTGCGCGGATTCGTGGATTCCCTGCGCAGCGAATTGCTCCACGACGGCAGTCGGGTGCGGCTGACGATGGTCCAGCTCCCGGCGGTCAACACGCCCCAGTTCGACTGGGCGCGGTCGCGGATGCCGCGCAAGCTCGAACCGGTGCCGCCGATCTACCAGCCGGAGGCGATCGCCCGGCACGTGTTCCGGGCGGCGCACGACGCGCCGCGGGAATTGTGGATCGGGGCTTCGGCCTGGAAGGCGATCATCGGAAACATGCTGATCCCGGGCTGGATCGACGGCTACCTCGCCCGGCACGGCTATCGCGGGGAGATGACCAGCGTGCAGGCGCAGACGAACCGCCCCGACAACCTCTACGACCCGGTGGACACCGATCCCGGCGCCCATGGCCGCTTCGATGCCCGGGCGACCGGCCACGTCGCCGCGGCAGACCCGCGCTGGCTCAAGTTCGGGATCGCGGCGGCGCTCGGCATCGTGGCCGGGACGATGCTGTTCGCCACCGAGGCGCATGGGCGGGCGGAAGCGCGCGCCGGCCGCCGGCTGGGCAGACGCTAGGATACCGGTTTAGGCAGGCCCATCGCGCAGCCTCGGGGCTGCGCAAACCTTGCGGAACGCGCTGTGTGGCGCCCCAGGCGGCACCGGGCTTTAGGGAGGATCCGATGCCGGCAACGAACCGCCGCGACCTCGTACGGGGTGCGCTCGCCGGAGGGGCCGTCCTGGGTCTCGGCGGCGGCGCCCGCGCCGCGGCGCCCTTCGGCGGATCGCAGGCGCCGGGCTTCTACCGGACCCGCGTCGGCAGCTGCGAGGTCACGATCCTCAACGACGGGGCGCGCAGCTTCCCGATGCCGGACCGCTTCGTGCGCAATGTTCCCCGGGACGCGGCACTCGGCGCCGCGCAGGCGGCCTACATGCCGCCCGGCCAGGTGACGGTGCCGTTCAACCCGACGCTGATCAACACCGGCGCGAAGCTCATCCTGATCGATACCGGCAACGGTCCGGTGCCGGGCGCGCCCGTCGGCCGGCTCGCGGCGAACCTCGCGGCGGCCGGGATCAGACCCGAGGAGATCGACCTCGTGCTGCTCTCGCATCTCCATCCCGACCACACGAACGGCCTCAAGAGGGCGGACGGGAGCCTCGCCTTCCCGAACGCCGAGATCCGGGCCGCCGCGCCCGACTGGGCATTCTGGATGAGCGACGCCCACATGGCCCAGGCCGCCGACCCGGTGACGCAAGGCTACTTCGCCAACACCCGCCGGGTGCTCGGCGACCTGAAGGACCGGATCGGCACCTTCGCGTGGGACGAGGAGGTCGCACCCGGGATCACCGCCCTCGCCGCGCCCGGCCACACGCCCGGCCACACGGCCTTCGCGATCGCCTCGGGGGCGGACCGGCTGCTGATCCAGTCCGACGTGACCAACATTCCGGCCTTCTTCCTGCAGCACCCGGACTGGCACGTGATGTACGATTACGATGCCGATCAGGCGCAGGCGACGCGCCACCGCTTCTACGACATGGCCGCGTCCGAGAAGGCCCTCGTGGTCGGCTACCACTTCCCCTTCCCGTCCCTCGGCCATGTGGAGCGGAACGGGCCGGGCTACCGGCTGGTGCCCATCGCCTGGAACGGCGTGCTCTGATCGTCCAGGGTCGCGTGCACCCGGATCAGGTTCGCCAAGTCCACGACCCCGCCCGGCCATTCGACGCCCGCGATGTGACGGTGCGGCCGTTCCGGCTCACCGAGATCCGAGACTGCCGAGAAGGCACCGTCGAGCGGGTGGCTCTCGGTGTAGCGGCTCCGTGTCGCCAGGACCGGCAGTCCCGCGGCCCGGGCCGAGCTGATGCCGGCGGCCGAATCCTCGAAGGCCACCGCCTCGGAGGCCGGGATGTCCAGGCCGGCGAGCGCCAGGAGGAATACGTCGGGGGCGGGCTTCTTGCGGTTCGCCTCGTCGCCGGCCGCGATCACGTCGAAGGGTGCCGCGTCCGGCGGGAAGTTGGCGGCCAGGAGCCGGTCGACATTCGGCCGGCTCGTGGTGGTGGCCACGGCGAGCCGCAGGCCCGCCGCCCGGGCCTCGGCAATCAGCCGGGCGATCCCGGGGCGCAGCGGCAGGCCGCTCGCTGCCACCAGTTCGCCGTAGGCGCGCGTCTTGCGGGCGTGGATCTCGGGGGCCAGCGCGTGGAGCGCCTCGGCTTCGGCTGCGTGCCGGGTGTCGATGTAATGGGCGAGCCGCTCCTTGCCCCCCATCACGGTCAGCAGGTCGGCGTAGAGCGCCTCGTCCCAGCGCCAGGGCAGGCCGAGTTCCGCGAAGGCGCGGTTGAACGCCTGCCGGTGCAGATCCTCCGTCTCGGCGAGGGTCCCGTCGACGTCGAAGATCAGCGCCCTCAGCACGACAGGTCGCGACCGGAGGCGCCCTCCGCGCCCGCGCGGATCGCCGCGATGCGCTCGGCATAGGCGCCCGGACCGCCGCCGAAGACCGCGTTGCCGGCGACGAACGTGTCGGCCCCGGCGCGGCTCGCCGCCTTGACGGTCTCGGGGTCGATCCCGCCGTCGACCTGGATGCGGATGTCCCGGCCCGCCACCATGGCGCGCACCCGCGCCACCGATTCCATCGTGCTCTTGATGAAGCTCTGGCCGCCGAAGCCGGGATTGACCGTCATCACCAGCACGAGGTCCACGAGGTCGAGCACCGGCTCGACCAGGGCGGCCGGCGTGCCCGGATTGATCGCCACGCCGGCGCGCTTGCCGAGGTCGCGGATGGTCTGGAGCGAGCGGTGGATGTGCGGCCCGGCCTCGGCATGGACGGTGATGCCGTCGGCCCCGGCCTGCGCGAAGGCCGCGAGGTACGGGTCGGCGGGCGCGATCATCAGGTGGACGTCGAAGTACTTCTGCGTATGCGGGCGCAGAGCCTTCACCACCGGCGGCCCGAAGGTGATGTTGGGCACGAAGTGCCCGTCCATGACGTCGAGATGGATCCAGTCGGCGCCGGCCGCGTCCACGGCGCGGGTCTCCTCGGCGAGCTTCGAGAAGTCGGCGGACAGGATCGAGGGGGCGATGACGGGTGGGAGCATGGGAGGCTTTCGGGATTGTTCAGGCCAGCCTGCGACGGCGCTCGACGAGCTGCATGATCATCGGCGTCAGGATCAGCTGCATGGCCAGATCCAGCTTCCCGCCGGGAATCACGATGGAATTGGCCCGGCTCATGAAACTGTCGTGGATCATGGAGACGAGATACGAGAAGTCGATCCCCTTCGGGTCCTTGAAGCGGATGACCACCATCGATTCGTCGGCGGTGGGGATCCAGCGGGCGATGAACGGGTTCGAGGTGTCGACCGTGGGCACCCGCTGGAAGTTGATGTCGGTGAAGGAGAATTGCGGGCAGATGGTCTGCACGTAATCGGGCATGCGCCGCAGGATCACGTCGGTCACCGCCTCGGTGGAGTAGCCGCGGAACGAGCGGTCCCGGTGCAGCTTCTGGATCCATTCGAGGTTGATCACCGGCACGACGCCGATCTTCAGGTCGGCGTAGCGGGCGATGTCGACATCCTGATCGGCCACGCAGCCGTGCAGGCCCTCGTAGAACAGCAGGTCCGAATCCGGCGGGAACGACTCCCAGTCCGAGAAGCTGCCCTCCGGGATGCCGAAGGCCTGCGCGTCGTGGGCATCGTGGGCGTAGTGGCGGGTGCGGCCGGTCCCGGATTCGGCGTAGCTGCGGAAGACCGCCTCCAGCTCGGGCAGGAGGTTGGCGCGCGGCGCGAAGTGGGACAGCGTCGGTTCGTTCGCCATCATCGCCCGCATCGTGTCGCGGTCGAACGCATGGAAGCCGTCGCCCTCGATGAAGACCGCCCGCACGTCCTCGCGGCGGAAGATCTGCTCGAAGGTGTTGCGCACCGAGGTGGTCCCGGCCCCGGAGGAGCCGGTCACCGAGATGATGGGGTGCCGCGCCGACATTACCGTCCGGACTTCGTGCTGTGCCTCACGACCGCATCAGACCGCGCTGCCCGAACAGCGGCGAGCGGCCGGCATCGGGCTTGCCGCCCGCGTAATAGGTCGCGACGCAGGCCACCTCCTCGGTGGAGCCGCAGACCAGGGGCGCCCGCTCGTGGATGCCGGTGGCCACCAGGTCGAGGATCCGCGTCTGGCCGTCGGTGGCCGTGCCGCCGGCCTGCTCGACCAGCATCGCCACGGGGGCGACCTCGTAGAGCAGCCGCAGGCGGCCGCGGGCGTAGTTCTTCCGGGCGTCGCCCGGGTAGAGGAACACGCCGCCGCGGGTCAGGACGCGCTGGATGTCGGCCACCAGGGAGGCGAGCCAGCGCATGTTGTAGTCCTTGTCCCGCGGGCCCTCGGTGCCGCGCTGGCAATCCTCGATATAGGCCTTCACCGGGGCATCCCAGTGCCGGGCGTTCGAGGCGTTGATAGCGAATTCCTTGGTGGAGGCCGGCACCGACATGGCCGGGCTCGTCAGCTTGAACGTGCCCTCGGCGCGGTCGAGCACGTAGGACTGGGTGCCCTCCCCCAGCGTCAGGATCAGCGCGGTGGCCGGGCCGTAGGTCACGAAGCCCGCGGCGATCTGCGTCGAGCCGGGGGTCGTGAACGAGGCGAGCGGATTCGCCGGATCCTTGATCGACGGCCGGATGCCGAAGATCAGGCCCACGGCCATGTTCACGCCGATGTTGGACGAGCCGTCGAGGGGGTCGATGGCGACGGCGAGCGGCGCGTCCGGGTTCAGCCGCATCACCTCCTCGGCCTCCTCGGAGGCGACCTCGGCGACCGGGGCACCGCGCAGGGCCGCGGTCACGCTCTCGTGCGCGATGACGTCGAGGGCCTTCTGGACGTCGCCGTCGCTGTTGTGCTCGCCGGCCGCCGCGAGGTCGCCGCCGAGCGCACCGCGCCCGATCCGCTCGCTGATCTCCACCGCCGAGCGCGCCACGGCCGCGATCACCGCGGCGGTGTCCTTCAGCGCCGGATTGGCGTCCACGGCCTGCGCAAGACAGGTCTCGAGGGGCGTCCCGATCGCCGCTGAAATTGCCATCGGCCTACTCCTCCTGCTCGGATCCCGTCCGTCGGGATCGCGCCTTCCGCGCCGGCTCTGTAGCGGCCGCTTGGCCGCCAAGATAGCGGTCTGTGTCTCCGGATCGACAGGAACCCGCGGCGCGGCCTTCAAGATTTCTGTGCGATCTTGTGTCATAGGACGAAAAAAACGAGATGTCCGCCATGCGCAATCTCTCCCTCAAGCAGCTTCAGGCGGTCGCTGCCGTGGCCCGACTCGGCACCATGACCCGGGCGGCGCAGGAGCTGAACGTCACCTCGGCCGCCCTCTACGCGCGCATCCGCCAGCTGGAGGAGGAGGCCGGGCTGCTGCTGTTCGACCGGACGCCGGGCGGCCTCAAGCCGACCGATGCCGGCCGCGAGATGCTCTGGGCGATCGACAGCATCAACACCGTGCTGGAGACCTGCACCGACCGCCTGCGTACCCTGCGCGGCGCCGAGGGCGGGCGCGTGGCGCTGGGCGTCGTCTCCACCGCCAAGTACTTCGCCCCGCAGGTGATCGCGGGCTTCGTCAAGAAGCATCCCGGGGTCGAGATCAGCCTGTCGGTGCGCAACCGCGGCCAGACCGTGGAGGCTTTGCGCGGTTACGAGATAGACTTCGCCCTGATGGGCCGCCCGCCCCGGGACTTCCCGATCGAGGCGGCGACCTTCGGACCGCACCCGATCGTGCTGATCGCCCCGCCAAGCCATCCCCTCGCGGGCAAGACCGGGCTGAACCGCGAGGATCTCGCCGACCAGCCGTTCTTCCTGCGAGAGGAGGGCTCGGGCACGCGCATGGTCTTCGAGGAGTTCATGAGCGGCGTCCTGGTCAAGCGGGCGCCGCTGGACATCGACACCGGCTCGAACGAGACCATCAAGCAGGCGGTGATGGCCGGGCTCGGGATCGCGCTGCTCTCGGTGCACTCGGTGGCGGCCGAGCTGGAGAGCGGCCGCCTCGTCCTCCTGAACGTCAAGGGACTGCCGATCCGGCGCGACTGGTACGCGGTCCGGCGCGCCGACAAGGTGCTGGGTCCGGCCGCTTCCGCGGTCTGGTCCTATCTGATGTCGGAGGGTGCGCGCAGCCTGCCGGGCGTCGCGCAGAGCGGTCTCGTGCCGGCGGGAGCCAAGGCGTGAGTCCAGTCGGAATCGTCGTTGCGGGCGCCGGCCAGGCCGGCTTCCAACTCGCCGCCTCCCTGCGCGAGGGTGGGTTCAGGGATCCGATCACCCTGGTGGGCGACGAGGCCGCCCTTCCCTACCAGCGTCCGCCCCTGTCGAAGGCCTACCTCGCCGGCAAGACAGACCAGGAAGGCCTGTTCCTGCGCCCCCCCGGCTTCTTCGCCGAGCACGCCATCGCGCACCGGCCGGGGCTCCGCGCCGTCGCGATCGACCGGGCAACACGTCTTCTGCAGCTGTCGGACGGCGAGCACCTGCCCTACGCCCACCTCGTGATCGCCACCGGCGCCCGCAACCGGCCCCTGCCCGTGCCCGGAGCCGAGCTCGACGGCGTGCGCCAGTTGCGCGGCCTTGCGGATGCCGACGCGCTCCGGGCGCAGATCGAGGCGGCCCGGGCGATCGTCGTGGTGGGCGCGGGCTTCATCGGGCTCGAATTCGCCGCCGTCGCGGCCGGGCGCGGCCTCTCCGTGACGGTGATCGAGGCGGCCGAGTGGCCTATGGCCCGGGCGGTCTCGGCCGAGATGGGCGCGTTCTTCCGCGCGGCTCAGGAGGCGATGGGCGTGCGCTTCGCCTTCGGGGCCGGCGTGACGGCGATCCTCGGGCGGGACGGCCGTGCCGTCGGCGTGGCCCTCGCGGACGGCCGGGAACTGCCCGCCGACCTCGTCCTGGTCGGCATCGGGGTGCTGCCGAACCGGGAGCTCGCCTTGGAAGCGGGCCTGCCGGCCGAGGATGGAGTGCGGGTCGACGCGTTCCTGTCGACACCCGATCCGGCCATCTCGGCGATCGGCGATTGCGCCCGGTTTCCCAGCCCCTTCGCTCACGGGCTCACGCCGGACGGCACCGTGCGGATCGAGTCCGTGCAGAACGCCATCGACCAGGGGCGCTGCCTGGCGGCGCGGCTCACCGGCAAGCCGGCGGCCTACGGCGCGCTGCCCTGGTTCTGGAGCGACCAGGGCCGGCACAAGCTGCAGATCGCCGGATTGGCGGGCCCCACGGATGCCAGCGTGGTCCGCGGCTCCGGCTCCGCCTTCTCGGTCTTCCGATTCCGCGACGGACGCCTGAGCGCCGTCGAATCCGTCGACCGGGCGGGCGACCACATGATCGCCCGGCGGCTGCTCACGGCCGGAACGCCGCTGAGCCCGGATCAGGCGGCGGATCCCGGCTTCGACCTCAAGGCGCTGGCGCTGCAGCGGCCCTGAGGGTTCTCAGCCCGGGAACGCCACCGGGGCCGGCTTCTGCCGCAGGGCGATGGCGGTGCCGATCCCGAGCGCCAGGATCGTGAGGGCGCATCCCAGGAGCGCGCCGAGCTGGCCGAACCGGAGCAGCGCCTGCCCGATCACCGCGACGCCGAGCGCCTGCCCGCAGAAGAATGAGAAAGCATGGAGCGCCACCGCGGAGGCGCGGGCCTTGGGCGCCACCTCGGTGACCTGCGTCTGGTAGGTGTTGTGCAGCATGTAGAAGCCGAGCCCCATCGCGGTGAGCGCGGCGCAATCGACCTGCCACGTGCCGGCGAGCCCGACGACGGTGAGGGACGCACTACAGATCAGGCCGCCGCCGATGAGCATGCGCGGCAGGCCGAGCAGCCGCACCAGCAGCCCGACCAGGGCCGAGTAGAGCAGGCCGCCGACCGCGAACCCCGCCAGCACGAGGCCGGCCTCGCGCGGTCCCCCCTCCCCGCGGGCCTCGATCAGCGGGGCGAGGTGCGGAAACACGCCGAAGATCGCGATGGCCTCGATGAACACCGCCGAGAACAGCACCCGCGCCCGGGGATTGCGCAGGATCGTCCGGTAGCGGGTCACCGCCTCGCCGAAGGCCAGACGGCGCGCGGCGGGCCGGCCGGTCCGGTCGAACCCGAACACGGTCGCCGCGCAGGCGATGGCCGCCACCGCCGCGGTGACCGCGAAGACACCGCGCCAGCCGATCGCCGCCTCGATCAGGCCCGCGAAGGTCGAGCCGGAAAGCTGGCCGAGGATCACCGCCACCAGGAACCGGCCGATCGCCACCTGACGGCCCTCCATCGGCACCCGGTCACCCAGCAGCGCCAGGGACAGCGGAATGCAGCCCCCCGCCGCCGCCCCCGCCAGCATGCGCAGGCCGAACAGGCTGCCGATATCGGGGGCGATGCTGCACAGGGTCAGGGCGACGGCGAGCACCGCGAGGCAGGTGCTCATCACCCGCTCCTTGCCGAGCGCGTCGCCGATCGGGCCGAGCACCGGCTGGATGAAGGCGTAAGGCAGCGCGAAGGCGGTGGAGAGGAGCGCCACCGTGTGGGCGTCGCTCGCGAGATCCCGGGCGAGCACGCCGACGAGAGGCTCGACCGAGCGGAGCGCGAAGGTGCTGCCGAACCCCGCACAGGCCAGGACGACGATGAGACGCGGGATCGACGTCGGCGGCGACTTCGGCAGCGTCGCAGCGGGGACGAGAGCCGGCTCTGTGCTGTCGGTCATGAGGGACGCTGCGCGACGCGGGCCAAACCAGGCTCGCGACATCGCATCTCCCCCGCCGGAGCGGAACCCCGTTGCGCGACAGATCCGTGCGCGTCGAACGCCGGATCCGGTGCGGGGGATCGCTGCCGCCCGAGCCCGGCGGCGCTCAGGCCGAGGCGGCCGCCTGATGCGCCTCCGCGAGCTGCGCATCCTCCGCCGCGACCATCCGGGCGGCCGGACGGGACCGGATGCGCTCGACATAGGCCGTCAGGACGGGCGCGGGCTCCACGAGGCCGAAGCCCGTCGTCCAGCCGAGGGCGCCGCCCCACAGGATGTCGGCGGCGCTGAAGCGCTCGCCGAGCAGGTACGGCCCCGGAGTCAGCGCCTCCTTCACCCGGGCGATCACGCTGTCGTAATCGGCATAGCCCGACATGGCGCGTGGGCCCGGCTCCCGCTTCAGGTGCCGGTCGATCACCGCGGGCTCGAAGCAGGAGCCGTAGAACACCATCCAGCGCAGATAGGCGGCCCGGTCGGGCTCGGTGGGCGCCGGGGCGAGCCCGGCCTCGGGGAACAGGTCGGCGAGGTAGAGGTAGATGGCCGCCTGCTCGGTCACCACGGCCTCGCCGTGGCGGATCGCCGGCACCTTCGCCATCGGATTGACGGCACGGTAGGCCCCTTCGAGGTGCTCGCCGGCGCGCATGTTGAGCACGTGCAGCCGGTACGGGACACCGAGTTCCTCGAGCAGGACGCGCACCCCTGACGAGCGGGTATTGGGCGAATGAAAGAACTCGATGTCAGGCATATTGGTGGCTCCGCCCCCTCAGAGGATTGTCGATTCGCCGAAGCACACGCTCATACCGGCCGGAGGACGGGTCAACCTCGCACCGAAGCGGCCCTTCTCCAGGGACCGGAATCGGGGCAGGAACGTTGGGCGATTGTGCGATGCCGCGCGTTGAGCTGCCGTCCGGCACGACGCGAGCCGGGGGTATGAGTTCTGATGGCGAAGATTCTGCTGGTCGAGGACCACGAAGAGATCTGGGACTTCCTGTCCCGCCGCCTCAAGCGGCGCGGGTATGAGGTGATCCTCGCGCATGACGGCGAGGCCGGGGTCCGACAAGCCCGCTCGGGTCAGCCCGACGTGATCCTGCTCGACATGAACCTGCCGGTCCTGGACGGCTGGTCGGTCGCCCGGACGCTGAAGTCGGGCACCGACACGCGGGCGATCCCGATCATCGCGCTTACCGCCCACGCCATGTCGGGCGACCGCGACAAGGCGATCCAGGCCGGCTGCGACGACTACCACCCGAAGCCGGTCGATTTCTCGAAGCTTCTCAGCCAGATCAGCACCGCCCTGGGCGAGACCGCCCCGGCGAGCTGACCCGACCGCGGACGCGCGAATTGCGATCCCGAGACCTGATGTGAGTGGAGCGTGTCCGTGAGCGAGGATCCCGTCACTGCCCAGCGCCTGCGGCAGGGCCTGCCGGTCTTCGTGGCCTTGGCCTCGATCCTCCTCGTGGTCGCCACGCTGGCGGCCCTGTATCTCGGGCGCGAGATCCTCGTTCCGGTGACGCTGGCGATCCTCCTCAGCTTCGTGCTGGTGCCGGCCGTCCGGATCCTGCGGCGGCTGCGCGTGCCGCGTGCGCCGGCGGTCCTCCTCGTGGTGGTGATCGTCTTCGGCGCCCTGTTCGGGATCGGCAGCCTGATCGCCAGCGAGGCGTCCCAGCTCGCCTCGGACCTGCCGCGCTACACGCAGGTGATGCGTACCAAGATCAAGGATCTGCGCGGGGCGACGGCCGGGACCGGCACCCTGTCGCGGATCGTCGACATGGTGCAGGACCTCAGCGCCACCCTGCAGCCGCCCCCGGCCGCGGAGGTCCGCGGCGAGCCGGGATCGCGCACGCATCCCCTCACCGTGGAACTCACGCCCGCCCGCGCCAGCGTGGTCGACACGCTTCAGACCTTCGCGGGCCCGATCCTGCACCCGCTGGCCACGACGGGCCTGATCCTGATCTTCACGATCTTCATCCTGCTCCAGCGGGAGGATCTGCGAAACCGGGCGATCCGGCTCGCCGGCGGCTCGGGCGACCTGCGCCGCACCACGGCGGCGATCGACGATGCCACGAGCCGGCTCAGCCGCTTCTTCCTGGCCCAGCTCGCCCTCAACATCGCCTTCGGCCTCGTCATCGGCTTCGGACTCTGGATGATCGGCGTCCCGAGTCCGACCCTGTTCGGTGTCCTCGCGGCGATCCTGCGGTTCGTGCCCTATATCGGCGCGGCGATCAGCGCCCTTCTGCCGCTGATCCTCGCCGCCGCCGTCGATCCCGGCTGGGGCATGGTGATCGCCACCGCGGTCCTGTTCCTGGTGGTGGAGCCGATCTGCGGCCACGTGGTCGAGCCGCTCCTCTACGGCCACTCCACCGGCCTCTCGCCGGTCGCCGTCATCCTCGCGGCGACGATCTGGACGTTCCTGTGGGGGCCGATCGGCCTCGTCCTGGCCACGCCGCTCACCGTGTGCCTCGTGGTCCTCGGCCGGCACGTGGAGCGCCTCTGGTACCTCGACGTCCTGCTGGGCGATCAGCCAGCCTTGTCGCCGCCCGAGATCTTCTACCAGCGCATGCTGGCCGGCGATCCGGTCGAGGCGATCGACCAGGGCTGGCAGTTCCTCAAGGAGCGCGCCCTCGTCACCTACTACGACGAGGTCGCCCTCGCCGGCCTGCTGCTCGCGCAGGAGGATCTCTCGCGCGGCACCCTGGACCGCGAGCGGCAGGCGGAGGTCGGGGCGGCGATCCGCACGGTCGTCGACCGCCTCGGGACCGCTCCGATGACCCGGCGAAGCCGCCGAGGCTCCGGGCGCGGGCCCGATACCGAGACTGCGGCGGCGCTGGCCGCCATCGGGCCCGACCGGCAAGTGGCCGGCATCGTCCTCGAGCGCGAGGATCTCGCCCCCAACTGGCGCAGCGAGACGCCGGTGCTGTGCGTGTCGAGCCGCGGCCCGTTCGACGAGGCGGCGACGCTGATGCTGAGCCAGATCCTCGCCCGCCACGGGCTGGCCTCGCAGATTCTCTCGATGGCCGCGATCCGCGCCGGCGAGCGTCCCGACAATCCGGAAGGGCTCGCGCTGATCTGCTTCTCGTATCTCGAGCCGGTGAGCCTCTCGCAGATCCGCTTCACCGTCCGGCAGGCCCGTGCGGCGGTGCCGGGCGTGCGCATCCTCGTGGGCTTCTGGCGCGAGCGCGATCCGGCGACCCTGGAACGGCTGCGCCGGGCAACCTCGGCAGACTTCCTCGTGACATCGCTGAACGAGGCGCTCTCGGCTGTGCTCGGCGCCTGTCAGGAATCCGCACCCACCCGGCTCGTCCCGGCACCCGTGACTGCGCGTTCCGGTTCGGCGCAGCCGGCAGTGGCATGACGCGCCGTGCGACACCACCTCTGAGGACGGGCCGTCGACATCGCGCTCTCGACCGCTAGTGTTCCGTCCGCTTTTCGTGATCGGGCGCGCGCAAAATGCTTTTACGTCCCGGAGGCTGAACATCACCGCGCATGTCTGAGACCCCAGAAACACCGCCCTCCGGGCCGAGCCCTCCGATCAGGGACAGCGCGCCGAGTGACCTGACCGACCGCCGCAGCGATATCTTCTTCGCGGCGGTCGAGACGACGCGCATGCCGATGATCGTCACCGATCCGCGCCAGCCCGACAACCCGATCATCTTCGCCAATCGGGCGTTCCTGGCGATGACGGGCTACACGCCGGAAGAGCTGATCGGGCGCAACTGCCGCTTCCTTCAGGGCCCCGAAACCGACCGCGAGAGCGTCGCGCAGGTCCGGGCCGCTATCGCCGAGAAGCGCGAGTTCGCCACCGAGATCCTGAACTACCGCAAGAACGGCTCGACCTTCTGGAATGCCCTGTTCGTCTCGCCGGTCTACAATGCCGACGGCGAGCTCGTGTACTATTTCGGTTCTCAGCTCGACGTCTCGCGCCGCCGCGACGCCGAGGAAGCGCTGGGTCAGGCTCAGAAGATGGAGGCGCTGGGCCAGCTCACGGGCGGCATCGCGCACGACTTCAACAATCTCCTCCAGGTGATCGTCGGCTACGTCGACATCCTGGCGGCCGGGCTGGAGAAGCCCGACGCCGACCGCGCCCGGCTCGGCCGCGCCACCGAGAACATCCGCCAGGCTGCGGAGCGCGCGACGACGCTGACGCAGCAATTGCTGGCCTTCGCCCGCAAGCAGCGGCTGGACGGGCGCGCCGTCAATCTCAACACCCTGATCGAGGGGATGGGCGAGATGGTCGCCCGCTCCGTCGGCGAGGCCGTGAAGGTCGAACTCGATCTTGCGGAGGATCTCTGGAACTGCCGGGTCGATCCGACCCAGGCCGAGGTCGCGATCCTGAACGTCCTGATCAACGCCCGCGACGCGATGCCGGAGGGCGGCACCGTCCGGATCTCCACGGAGAACAGCGAGGTCGCCGCCCGCGGCCGGGAGCTCGGTCCGCTGCGCGACGGGCGCTATGTCAGCATCGCCATCAAGGACACGGGTACCGGCATCCCGCCGGCTGTGCTCGCCCGGGTGATGGACCCGTTCTTCACCACCAAGGAGGAGGGCAAGGGGACGGGGCTCGGCCTGTCGATGGTCTACGGCTTCGCCAAGCAGTCGGGCGGGGCGGCGCAGATCGAGTCGGCGGTGGGTGCGGGCACGACGGTGCGCCTGTCGTTCCCCGCGACCGACGGCGACGTCAATGCCCCTGCCAAGGTTTCGCTGCGGTCCGTTGATCGGCAGGGCTCCGAGACGATCCTCATCGTCGACGACCGCGAGGACGTGGCCGAACTCGCCCGCACCATCCTGCGGGACTTCGGCTACACGACGCTGGTGGCGAGCAATGCCCGCGAGGCCCTGGAGATCCTGGATTCGAGCGAGCGCATCGATCTGCTCTTCACCGACCTGATCATGCCCGGCGGCATGAACGGCGTGCTGCTGGCCCGCGAAGCCCGCCGCCGCCAGCCCAAGCTCAAGGTGCTGCTCGCCACGGGTTACGCGGAGGCGAGCCTGGAGCGAACCGATATCGGCGGCTCGGAGTTTGATCTCCTGAACAAGCCCTACCGGCGCACGGAGCTGGTCCGCCGCGTGCGCGCCATCCTCGACGGTCCGACCGGCGTGGGCTGAGCTTCGGGAGACGGCCCATGTCCCAGGGCGACAAATCGAAGTACACCGACAAGCAGAAGCGCAAGGCCGAGCACATCGCCGAGTCCTACGAGGCCCGCGGGGTGCCGGAGGACGAGGCGGAGGCCCGGGCCTGGGCCACCGTCAACAAGGACGACGGCGGCGGCAAGAAGCCGGGCGGCTCGGGCCGCGGCAAGGCCACCGGACATCCGGCCGCCCACAAGGGCGGCGAATCCGGCGGCAAGGCCTCGGCCGGGCGGACGGCCGCGGAACGCTCCGCCTCCGCCAGGAAGGCCGCCGCGACCCGCAAGGCCAACGCCGCCGCACGGGCGTAACCGTCCTGTGCGCACCGGGCCGCCCTCGTCTTCGCGAGGGCAGCGCAGCAATGCAGCGGCGCCGGACTCTCCGACGTGGCGCCACCCCGGGCCGCGTCGCTGCGCTCGGGGTGACGGTCCGGGCGCCGGAGAGCGATGTCAGTCCTTGTGCTCGGCGAGCTTGACCAGCGTGTGCAGCAACCGGTTCGCCGGTGTCGGAATGCCGAGCGCCGCGCCCTTGCGAACGACGAAACCGTTGAGGTGGTCGATCTCGCTGGCCCGGCCGCGGGCGAGGTCCTGGGCGGTGGACGAACGCTGCCCGGACATGGTGACACCGAGATCCAGCACGGTGTCGAGGATGTCGGGGGGCACCGACACCCCGTCGGCTTCGGCGACGGCGACGCATTCCCGAACGACATCCGTGATCGCCGCGACGACGCCCTCGCCCTGGAGCAGGCGACCGTAGGGACGCTGCGTCAGGGCCGAGAGGGCGTTGTAGGCGCAGTTCGTGATCAGTTTCGCCCAGAGCGCGTCGACCGCGCGCGCCGAGACCGTCGTGGGGATGCCGGCTGCCGTGAAAGCGGCGGCGATGCGGTCGCTCGTCTTCGAGGCGCCGAGGATCAGGTCGCCGCGCCCGTTGTGCCGGACATGGCCGGGGCCGGCCATCGCGGTGGCGACGTAGACCGCCACCGGCACGACCGGCCGGTCCAGCACGGCGGCGAGCCGCTCCGCGTTGTCGACGCCGTTCTGGAGGCTGAGGATCGTCGCGGCAGGATCGAGATGGCCTGCGATCATCGCACCCGCCGCTTCGGTATCGCCGGACTTCACGCAGACCAGCACGAGGTCGGCGCCGGACACGCCGTCGCCGGCCTCGGTCGCCCGCACGGGGACCGAGGCCGTCCCGGCCGCGCGCTCCAGCACCAGCCCGGCCGCCCCCACGGCCTCGACCAGGGCGGGGCGTCCGATCAGCGTCACCGCGTGGCCGGCCTGCGCCAGGAGAAACCCGTAATAGCAGCCGACAGCGCCGGCCCCGACGACAGCGACGTTCATGGCAGATCTCATGGCGCCGCAGCCGCGGCGCGGGCGGGATGGAAGGCCGCAGCGCCGCCGGCATCCGCACGGACATGCTCGAGGAGCGCCTGGGCCGGGTGTCGCAGCCGCACGCCGTCGACCAGCGTGGCCTGGGACCGGCAGGAATATCCGTCCGCCAGCAGGGTGCAGCCGGGCGCCTCGGCCACGTGGCGGGCCCAGCTCAGGCCGTAGATCGCCTCGGAGGTGGCACGCTGGCGCGCCTCGTGCCCGTAGGTCCCCGCCATGCCGCAGCAGCCGGCGGCCGGCACTTCGAGCCGCAGGCCGAGATGGGCGAACACGGCCTGCCAGTCCCGCACCGCGCCCGGAGCGTTGGTGCGCTCGGTGCAATGGGGCAGCAGCCGCATCGTGCGGCCGCCTTGGCCCGGCGCGATCCGGTCGAGCCGGGCGGCCAGCCATTCCTGGAGGAGATGGACCTTCGGGAGATCGTCGCCCACCGCCTGCGGGTATTCGGACCGGTAGGTCAGCGTCATCGACGGATCGATCCCGACCAGAGGCACGCCGTGCCTGGCGAGATCGCGCAGCATCGCGGCATTGGACCGGGCGACGGCGGCAAACCGCGCCAGGAAGCCGTGTACGTGCAGCGGCTTGCCGTTCGGCCGGTAGGGCACGAGCCAGGGCCGGAAGCCGAGGGCGATGAGGAGTGCGCAGCTATCGGCCACGACGTCCGCGTCGAAATGAGTGGTGAAGGCGTCCTGCACCACCAGCACGGCCCGCGCCCGCTCCTGCGCATCCAGCCGGGCCAGGGCGTCCGGCGTCGCGACGGCGACCCCGAGATCCGCCAGCCGCTCCGTGAGAGCGACGGGCGACAGGGCCGGGATCGCCACCAGCCCGGCCCGGGCCAGAAGCAGCCGGGCCACCGGATTGGTCAGGACGACGTTGCTCAGGCGCGGAATCCGGGCCGCCAGCGGCAGCAGCGGTTCCAACGCCGCCACGAGGTGATCCTTCAGCGGCCGGGCGTAGCGCGTGTGATAGAGCGCCAGGAACTTGGCCCGGAAGGTCGGCACATCGACCTTGATCGGGCAGGACCCCGTGCAGGATTTGCAGGCGAGGCAGCCATCCATCGCCTCCTTGACGGCGTGGGAGAAATCGTCGGCCTCCGACCGGCGGCGGATACCGCTCCGCAAGGTCGCCGCCACGTCGTGCAGCCACCCGGCGCGCTGCCGCGCCAGCTCGGCGGCCGGGTCGATCCCCGCCTCCGCCGCACGGCGCAGCCACTCGCGCATCAGCGAGGCGCGACCCTTGGGCGAATGCCGGCGTTCCCGCGTCGCCTTCCAGGACGGGCACATGGCCTCGTCGGCATCGAACGAGAAGCAGGCGCCGTTGCCGTTGCAATGGAGCGCCTCGTCGAACCCCCGCCGGACCGCCGCCGGGATGGTGCGGTCCTGCTCGCCCCGGCGCGGCACGCCGTCGATCCGGGTCAGCCCCTCCCCCTTGGCCGAGGCGATCTTGCCCGGGTTCATCCGGTCGCCCGGATCGAAGGCGCGCTTGACCGCCTCCAGCGCCGGCATCAGCGGCCCGAAGGTCGCGGGCACGAACTCCGACCGGAAGCCCTTGCCGTGCTCGCCCCAGAGCAGGCCGCCATACTTGGCGGTGAGCGCGACCACGCCTTCCGTGACCTCGCGGATCAGGCCGTTCTGGTCCGGATCCTTCAGGTCGATGGCCGGCCGGACATGCAGCACGCCGGCATCGACGTGGCCGAACATGCCGTAACGCAGCCCCTTGCCGTCGAGGAGCGCCCGGAATTCCGCGATGAAATCGGCGAGCCGTTCCGGCGGGACGGCCGTATCCTCCACGAAGGGGATCGGGCGGGCATCGCCCTGGGCGGCGCCGAGGAGGCCCACCGCCTTCTTGCGCATGGTCCAGAGCCGCTCGATGGCGTCGCCCCGGGCGATGGTGAAGCCGAGGCGCTTCGTGTCGGTGCCGCGCTCGGCCTCCAGCAGGCCGGTGAGCCGCGCCAGGGCGGCCTCCACGGAGGCCGCGTCGTCGCCGACGAATTCCACGAGATTGATGCCGTCCACCGGCCGTCCGGCCGGATCGTCGGGAAAGAAGGCCCGCACCTCGGCCCAGATCGGATCCTTGCGGGCGAGCGCCAGCACCGTGGAGTCGATGGTCTCCACCGAGGCGGCACCGAACGGCAGCAGCGCCTGCGCGTCGCGGAGCGCCGCATCGAAATCGACGTAGGACAGCGCGACCAGCACTGCGGCCTTCGGGATCGGCAGCACGTTGAGCCGCGCCTCGGCGATCAGCGCCAGCGTTCCTTCGGAGCCGCAGATCACGCTCTTGAGGTCGAACCGGCCGCCCGCGTCGCGCAGATGGGCGAGGTCGTAGCCGGTGAGGCAGCGGTTGAGCTTGGGAAAGCGCTCCGCGATGAGCGCCGCATTCGCGGTGACGACGGCATCGATGGTGCGGTGGATCGCCCCGACCCGGTCGTTGCGCCCCTTGGCGGCTTCGAGCCCTTCCGTGTCGAGGGGCTCGGCGGTCCAGACCGTGCCGTCGGTGAGCACGCAGGTCAGCGCCAGGACGTGATCCCGGGTCTTGCCGTAGAGGCACGAGCCCTGCCCGCAGGCATCGGTGGAGATCATGCCGCCGATCGTGGCGCGGTTCGAGGTGGAGAGTTCCGGCGCGAAGAACAGGCCGTGCTTGGCGAGCTCCCGGTTGAGCTGGTCCTTCACCACTCCCGGCTCGACCCGGACGAAGCGGTTCGCGACGTCGATCTCCAGGATGCGGTTCATATGCCGCGAGGTGTCGACCACGAGGCCGTGGCCCAGCGACTGGCCGTTGGTACCGGTCGCCCCGCCCCGGGGCCGGATCACGATCTCGGAAAAGCGCGGATCCTCGAGGAGCTTGGCGATGCGCACGAGATCGTCGCGGCTGCGGGGAAAGGCCACGGCCCCCGGCGCCACTTGGTAGATCGAGTTGTCGGTGGAGAAGACCGTGCGGTCGGCGTCCGACAGCGTCAGATCGCCCTCGAAGCCGCGCAGGCGCAGCTCGGCGCAGGCGGCAACATAGAGCGGCACGGCCTCGGTGTGGCGGGTCAGGACCGGGATCATCCGCGCCTTCTACACCCGGCGGAGCGCGGGAGACCATCGGCGACGGGATGACGCGCGCGCTGGCATCCGGCTTGCCACGCACCCGCGATCTTCGGGACGGATACCCATGAACGCGAGCGTCGAACGAGTCAGGGATGCCCTGGCCGAGCTGATCAAGGCCGCCCTTCTCTCCGACGACGGCCTGAGCCGCGCGTGCCGCGATGCGGGTCGCGCCAAGCTCAGGGCCCTCGCGGACGATCCCCCCGAGCCGGAGAGCCTGCGGATGGACGGCGCCTGGACGCTCGCCATCCGGAAGGCCGAGACGCCGGAGCTGGCGCCGCAGGAAGGACGGGTGAACCTGACCCTGCCGCGCGCCTGTCCCTTCACCCTGGACGAGTTGCTCGCACCCGGTCTCGACATGGACCAAGCCGTGGCACGCATCCGGACGAGCGCCTCGACTGGCTGATCGCGCCTGTTGAGGAAAGCCGGGGCGGCGTTGCCGCGGGCGGGCGGGGCCCCCATGTTAGTCCTACAGGACCGACGCCTCGGTCCCGCGCCCGCACGCGGGTCCCGTCTACCGCAGAACCGTCCGGCATCCCCCTTTTGGCACGACGCACCACCGCCCCCGCGGCCGAGCCCGATGCTCCTCCGCCCCTCCCCACCCGCGAGCAGATCCTCGCCTTCGTGGCCGAGTCGAAGGAACGCGTCGGCAAGCGGGAGATCGCCCAGGCCTTCGGCATCAAGGGGGCCGCCAAGATCGACCTGAAGCGCATCCTCAAGGAGATCGAGGCGGAGGGCGCCCTCGACCGTGGCCGCGGCGGCCTCGCCCCGGCGGGCCATCTGCCGCCGGTCGTGCTGGCCGACATCCGCTCCCGGGACCGCCACGGCGATTTCCTGGCGATACCGGTGGAATGGACCGGCACGGGCAAGCCGCCGGCCATCGTGCTGACGCAGCCGCGCGGCCCCCGCAAGGGCAGCCGGCCGGCCCCGGGCATCGGCGACCGCGCCCTGATCCGCGTCGAGCGCGACGCCGAGGGCGGCTACACCGGCCGGGTCGTCAAGGTCATCGGGAAGAACAAGGCCGAGATCATCGGCGTCTACCGGGCCGGCGCGCAAGGCGGCCGGATCGTGCCCGTCGAGAAGCGCTCGCAGGGGCGCGAGATCCTGATCCCGCCCGGCGAAGAAGGGCAGGCCCGCGACGGCGACCTCGTCAGCGTCTCCCTGGAGCGCGAGACCCGCTTCGGCCTGCCGCGGGGCCGGGTCCGCGAGCGGCTCGGCTCACTCGGGTCCGAGAAGGCCGTCAGCCTGATCGCGCTGCACCTTCACAACATCCCGCACGTCTTCGCCGACACGACCCTGGCCGAGGCGGATGCCGCCGAGCCCGCCACGCTGAAGGGCCGCGAGGATTGGCGCGACCGCCCGCTCCTCACCATAGACCCGCCGGACGCCAAGGACCACGACGACGCCGTCATGGCCGAGGCCGATCCGGATCCGGCCAATCCCGGCGGTTTCATCCTCACCGTCGCCATCGCGGACGTGGCGGCCTATGTCCGCCCCGGCTCCAGCCTCGACCGCGAGGCCCTGGAGCGGGGCAACTCGGTCTATTTCCCCGACCGGGTCGTGCCGATGCTGCCCGAGCGGATCTCGAACGATCTCTGTTCCCTGCGCGAGGGCGAGGACCGGCCGGCGCTCGCCGTGCGCATGGTCATCGCCGCCGACGGCGAGATGCGCCACCACGGCTTCCACCGGGTGATGATGCGCTCCCGGGCCAAGCTCGCCTACGCGCAGGCGCAACGAGCCATCGACGGGCAGCCGGATGACACGACCGGGCCGCTGCTGGAGACGGCGCTCCGCCCCCTCTGGGCGGCCTATGCGGCCCTGCGCGCGGCCCGTGACCGCCGGGGCCCGCTCGCCCTCGACCTGCCCGAGCGCAAGGTTCTCCTGAGCCCCGAGGGCGCGGTCGACCGGGTGATCGTGCCGGAACGCCTCGATGCCCATCGGCTGATCGAGGAGTTCATGATCCAGGCGAACGTCGCCGCCGCCGAGACCCTGGAGCACGCCCGCCAGCCGCTGATCTACCGCGTCCACGACGAGCCCGCCCTGGAGAAGATGCGGGCGCTGGGCGAGGTTCTGGCCTCTGTGGGCATCAAGCTGCCCAAGGAAGGGGCGCTGCGCCCCGCCCTGTTCAACCGGATCCTCGCCACGGCGGCCGAGACCGAGCACGGGGTCTTCCTCAACGAGGTGATCCTGCGCAGCCAGGCCCAGGCCGTCTACGCCGCCGAGAATCTCGGGCATTTCGGCCTGAACCTGCGCCGCTACGCGCACTTCACCTCGCCGATCCGGCGCTACGCCGACCTGATCGTCCATCGGGCCCTGATCACCGCCTGCCGGCTCGGCTCGGACGGGCTGGCGCGCGACATCTCGGCGGGCGAGCTGGCGCAGATCGGCGAGCAAATCTCGGCGGCCGAGCGCCGCGCCATGGCGGCGGAGCGCGAGACGATCGACCGGCTGATCGCCCACCACCTCGCCGACCAGGTCGGCGCGACTTTCGCGGGCCAGATCGCCGGCGTCACCCGGGCCGGCCTGTTCATCAAGCTCGACGAGACCGGCGCGGACGGCTTCGTGCCGGTCTCGCAGCTCGGCGCCGACTATTTCCGCCACGAGGAGGGCCGCCACGCCCTGGTGGGGGAGCGGACCGGAGAGACGTTCCGCCTGGGCGATCGGGTCGAGGTCCGGCTCGTCGAGGCCGCGCCGGTGGCCGGGGCTCTGCGCTTCGAGCTGCTCAGCGAGGGGCGGACCCGCTCCGGCGCCCGGAACGCCGGGCCCGGCAAGAAATCCGGCGGCCGGCCCTTCAAGCCCGCGCCGCCCGGCCGCCCCCCCGGCATCCGCAACACCGGGTCTCGCCACCGCGGCTCGCGCCGCTGACCCGGCCGATGTACACCGATTCCATGACCGCCGATGCGATCCCGGCCCGCACCCGCCTGATCCCCGCGCTGGCCCGGGGCTTCGTCGGACGCTGCCCGCATTGCGGCGAGGGCCGGATCTTCGGCCGCTTCCTCAAGGTGCGGCCGGAATGCGACGTGTGCGGCCTGGAGCTGCACCACCACAGGGCCGACGATCTGCCACCCTACGTGGTGATCTTCATCGTCGCCCACATCGTCGGCTACCTGATCCTGGAGACCGAGAGCACCTACGACGTGCCTCTCTGGGTGGAGATGGGGGTCTGGCCGGTCTTCACGCTCCTGTTCGCACTGGTTTTGCTCCAGCCGGTGAAGGGCGCCGTCGTCGGACTGCAATACGCCCTTGGCATGCACGGCTTTGCCACGCTACCGCGGAGCCGCCCCGCCCCGGGGCCGGAGGAGACGCACCTTGCCGCTGCCGCAGCAGGAGCCCAAGATCGCCACAGCTCCTGAGGGCAAGCCGGCCGCTGCGCGCCTGCGGCCGCGGGACGCCGCGACCATGATCGTCATCGACCGGCGCGGAAAGGGCGGCCCGAAGGTCCTGATGGGCCGTCGCAACCCGAACCTCGCCTTCATGCCGGGGAAGTTCGTCTTCCCGGGCGGCCGGATCGAACTCGGCGACCGCCACATGCCGGTGGCCGGGGCGCTTCCCGATTACGCGGAGGCGGCGCTGACCCGGCAGGTCTCCCGGCCGCCGCACCATCTCGGCCGGGCCCTGGCGCTCGCCGCGATCCGCGAGACCTACGAAGAGACCGGCCTGCTGCTCGGCACGACCGAGCACGGCGCTCCCGAGGATCCCCCGGCGGGCTGGGAGGGCTTCGGCCGCCACGGCGTCCTCCCCGATCTCGAAGCGCTTCATCTCGTGGCCCGCGCGATCACCCCGCCGAAGCGCGTGCGCCGGTTCGACACGCGCTTCTTCGCGATCGACCGCCGCGGGGTGGCGGCCGAGGAGCCGGGACGGATTCAGGCCGACGCCGAGTTCACCGAACTGGCCTGGGTCCGGCTCGACGCCGCCCGCAAGCTCGACCTGCCGTACATAACCCGCGCGATCTTGGACGACCTGGAGGCCCAGATCGCTGCCGATTTCGCGCCCTACCGGATGATTCCCTTCCACTACGAGCGCTACGGGCGGCGCGAGCGGGTGGCCTTGTGAGCCGTCCAGACGGCTTGCAGCAGAACCAGCCGCGCGGGATCAGGTCGGAGGAGGTGGCGGCGATCGCGGCGGCCGTGACCTGCGTCACCGTCGTCGGCATCGGCCTGAGCCTGTCGATCCCGCTCCTCTCGATCGAGATGGAGCGGCGCGGTGCGTCGAGCACGCTGATCGGGCTCAACACCGCGGTGGCGGGCATCGCCAGCATCTGCACCGTGCCGTTCGTCCCGCGGCTCGCAGCACGCATCGGCGTCGCGCCTCTGCTGGGACTGGCGCTCGTCGTCGGAGCGGTCAGCCTCGCCCTGTTCCCGCTCCTGCCGGGCCTCGCCCTGTGGTTCCCCCTGCGCTTCGTCTTCTCGATGACGCTCGGCGCGCTGTTCGTCCTCTCCGAGTACTGGATCAACGCCGCCGCCCCGCCGGAGCGCCGCGGCCTCGTGATGGGCATCTACGCCACCGTCCTGGCGGCGGGCTTCGCAGTCGGGCCGCTCCTGCTGGCGCTGGTCGGGACCGAGGGACCGGCGCCCTACGCGACGGGAGCCGTCCTCATGCTGGCCGGCGGGTTGCCGATCCTTCTGGCCCGGGGGCTGTCGCCGACGATCGAGACGGGCTCCGGCCGCGGCATCCTCGGATACGTCCGGCTCGCCCCCGGCGCCCTGGCGGCGGCCCTCGCCTACGGCGCGGTGGAGACCGGTATCTTCGCCATCCTGCCCCTCTACGGCCTGCGCCTCGGCTACGACGCGCAAGGAGCGGCCGGCCTCGTCAGCCTGATCGCGCTGGGCAACGTGCTGTTCCAGATCCCGTTCGGCTGGCTCGCGGACCGGCTCGACCGCGGCGCGGTGCTGCTCGGCGCGGGCCTCGCGGGCGCCGCGGGCTCGGCCCTGATCCCATTCGCGGCCGGCAACCCGGTGGCGTTCGGCCTGCTCCTCCTCGTCTGGGGCGGGATTGCCGGTACCCTCTACACGGTCGGCCTCGCGATGCTCGGCGACCGTACCCCCGCGAACGATCTCGCGGGGGCCAACGCGGCCTTCGTGGTGCTCTACAATGTCGGTCTGATGCTGGGTCCGCCGGTGATCGGCGGCGGGCTCGACCTCGTGCCGCCGCACGGCTTCGCCCTGGCGCTGCTCGCCCTGTTCCTGGCCTTCGCCGGCTGGCTCGCCGCGACGGAGCGATCGGGCCCACGCTCTTGACCTGCCGGGCCCGATCGGGCATTCACCCGCCCGTATTCGGCCGGGCTCTCCCGGCCATTTGCGTTTCGCTCACGCGGAATGCCGCACCCTGCAGGAGCGCCGCGCCATGGCCAAGGCCGTCACCGTCAAGATCAAGCTCGTCTCCACCGCCGACACGGGCTATTTCTACGTCACCAAGAAGAACTCCCGCACGCAGACCGAGAAGCTGACGATGCGCAAGTACGACCCGGTCGCGCGCAAGCACGTCGATTTCAAGGAAACCAAGATCAAGTAAGGTCGCTGGCTGCATCGCAGCCTGACCGCCGACGGGAAGCCGCTCCGGAAACGGGGCGGCTTTTTCTGTTCGGCACCGCCTCGCGCGACGATGGCGCGCGTTGCCGGCAGCTGTCCGGCCGCCGCCCGAGCGGCCGACAGCCTGGCGCCAGCACGACTCATTAACCCTCACTCGTCCCGGACGCTGCGCGATTCGCCGGCCGATTTCCGGCCCGCGGTTTCGGCCAGCCCGGCTGGCGGAGGGCGGGTTCGATGCAGCGGATCCTGCTGGCGATCCTCATCACCGGGGCGGTACTGGCGATCTGGCTTGTCCTGACGCTGCCGGTGCATGCCCTCGGCGCGGCCCGCCGATGGCTCCTGGAACGCCCCGCCCCGGTTCGGGCACGGAGCCGACCGCTCAGGCGGTCCCCGACGCGGCCAGATCCGGATCGAGCGTCCGCGCCAGGGACCGCGCGATAGCTACGAGGGCCGTCACCATCGGTGTGGACGGCTCGCGCCGCGGAGCGACCAGGCCGATCGTGTGCTCCAGGTCCGGGGCGGTGATCGGTATGGTGCGCACGCCCTCCATGGGCCCCAGCGCATCGACCAGGATCTCCGGCATGATCGAGGCCCAGCGCAGGGTGCGGACATGGGTCAAAAGCACGATCATCGAGTTCGATTCGAGCGTTGCGGCGGGGTCAACACCCGCCTCCCGGATCTGGTGATCGATGATCCGCCGGTTCTGCATGTTCGGCGTGAGCAGGCAGAGGGGCAGGCTGCCGGTTTCGGCCCAGGTGACGCTGGACCGGCCGTCGAAGGGGCCGCCGATCGCCGTGACGAGGCGGTAGCGCTCCCGGTAGAGCGGCACGGAGACCACCCGCCCCAGGGGCTCGTTGTCGAGGTAGGTCAGGCCGGCATCCGCCTCCAGGTTCTCGATCAGCGAGAAGATGTCGGTCGAGGTGGCGGACTCGACCGTCAGCCGCACGTCCGGGTGGCGCTCGCGGTAGGGCGTGGTGAGGTTGACGATCATCGGCAGCGCCGTGGGGATGGCGGCGATGCGCAGGTGTCCGGTGAGGCCCCGGCGCAGGCCGGTGACCTCCTCGTGCATGGCCCGGGCATCGGCCACGATGCGCCGTGCCCATTCCAGCACCCGCTCGCCCTCGGGCGTGAAGCCCTGGAAGCGGGAGCCGCGCAGCACGAGCTGCACGCCGAAGCGGTTCTCCAGCTGTTTTACGCCGGCCGAGAGGGTCTGCTGGGTCACGCCGCAGGATTCGGCGGCGTGCCCGAAATGCTGCTCGCGAGCGAGCGCGAGCAGGAAGTCCAGCTTGTCGATCACGACGAAGGCATCCCGGCACGGCGAGGCGCCGGAAACCTAGCGACCCGCCGTGCCTGCCACAACCGAGCGATCGGGTTCAGCGGAACAGGATGAACGCCTTCGACAGGGTGATGCCGATGCCCCAGACGATCGGGATGCCGACCACCGCCCAGGCCAGGCCGGCGCCGGGGCTGAAGCCGCCGCGGCCGATGCCGAAGGAGCCCGACGGCCCGGAGGCCGTGGCGCCCGAGCGGACATCCAGGGAGGCCCGCTCGGAATCGGACATGAACCACCTTTGCGCCAGCGGCCGGACCAGCAGGTTGCAGAGGAACCCGACCGCCAGGAAGCTCGCGAGCACGTACATGGTGCGGCCGTAGAGGTCCGCCCCCTGCACGCCGGCCGCGACCTGCGCCTCGCGGATCTTGGTGATGACGAAGGGCCCGACGATGCCCGCCATCGACCACGCGGTGAGCAGGCGCCCGTGGATGGCGCCCACGAACTGCGTGCCGAACACGTCAGCGAGGTAGGCCGGGACCGTCGCGAAGCCGCCGCCATACATGGACAGGATCACGCAGAAGATCGCGACGAACAGCGCCTGCGAGCCGATGCCGGCGGCCCAGGGCGCGGCCGCATACAGGAGGCCGCCCAGGGCGAAGAAGATCGCGTAGGTGCCCTTCCGGCCGATCCGGTCCGACATCGAGGCCCAGAAGAACCGGCCCAGGATGTTGAACAGGGAGAGCAGGCCGACGAAACCCGCCGCGATGGCGGCGACCTGCGCCTTCTGGCCAGCGTCGAGGGCGGAAAAGCCGGTGCCCGGCAGGCCGATCAGCTCGCCGCCGAAAATCTCCTGGAGCATCGGCGAGGCCAGCGCCAGCACGCCGATGCCGGCGGACACGTTGAGGAACAGGACGAGCCAGATCATCCAGAACTGGAAGGTCTTGTGCGCGTCGCGCAGATGGACGTGGCCCGAGGCGATCATGGCGTTCTTGGCGGTCGGGTTGGTCCAGCCGTCCGGGCGCCAGCCGGCCGGGGGCACCAGGTAGCCGAAGGCGCCGCCCAGCATGAACAGGATGTACCCGACACCCATCACGGCGAGCGTCTGCCAGACACCGGCCGAATCCGCGGTCCGGAAGCTCTTGATCAGGCTGTCCGCCAGGGGCGAGCCGATCATCGCGCCGCCGCCGAAGCCCATGATCGCCATGCCGGTGGCCATGCCGCGGCGATCCGGGAACCATTTGATCAGCGTGGACACCGGCGAGATGTAGCCGAGGCCCAGCCCGATGCCGCCGATCAGGCCCATGCCGAGCCAGACCAGCCAGAGCTGGTGGATATAGACGCCGAAGGCGCCGATCAGGAAGCCACCGCCCCAGCAGAGGGCCGCCGCGATGCCGGCCTTGCGCGGGCCGGCCCGTTCCAGCCAGCCGCCGAACAGGGCGGCCGAGAGGCCGAGCACGACGATGCCGATGGAAAACACGGTGACGAGGTCGCTTACCCGCCAGTCGCAGGTCGTCGTGAACAGGGCCGTCATCACGCCCATGTCGGGGCAGGCGGCAGGAGCCGGCTGACCCACGGAAAGCGCCCGGGTCAGCGGCAGCCAGAACACCGACAGGCCGTAGGCCATCCCGATACAGAGATGGATCGCCAGCGCCGCCGGCGGGACCAACCATCGGTTGAAGCCCGGCTTGGCGACGATCCGCTCGCGCGACAACAGATTCGGGATTCTCTCAGGCGCGATCGCGCCCGCCACTCCAGCGCCCATCTTGGATTCCTCCGCCGCAGCCTCGTTGACGGGCCGCTCGGCGGCGGAAGATGCGCGATTTGTGTGCACGGCACCAGCGCGTGGCACGCTGGGGAAGCAATTTTAATCCGTTCCCGCGCCGTTTGTATGCGCCTTCCCGGCGAATGGTCCTTCGCCCCGCGAGGCGAGGCCGGACCGATTGACCCCCTCCCGGCGGCCCGAAGGCCTCCGCGACGCGGCTGCAGGGCGAAGATCGAACGTCGCCCCCAGGCCCTTGATCGGCCCGCGCGACGGAATGCGTCGGGCGGGCCGTCCAGCCTTACATGGGCGGGGTCAGGCCGTCCTTGCCGACCGCGATGAGCTTGCCGTCGGCCTTGGCGCCATCCTTGGCGACCACGGCGAAGACCTTGGAACCGGGCGTCAGGATCGCCTTGTCGGCGGGCTCGAACGCGACGATCGGCGCCGAGGAGGGCACCACGATCTCCTTGGAGCCGTCCTTGCCGTAGCTCACCGTCAGGGTGCGCTCGCCGCCGGAGGCCGCCTTGTCGGCCTTCACGGTGCCGTTGGTCATGGCGCTCTTCACCTTGGGGGCGCCCGACGTCTCGGCCTTCACGGTGCCGTTGGTCATGGCGCTCTTCACCTTGGCGCCGGCGCCGGCGGTCTGATCGGTGATCGCGTCCCAGCCATAATGGCCCTCGCCGGTGCCGCGCATCGACTCGGGGAAGAGCACGACCTCCAGGGCGGTCATCGGGTTCTCGCCCTTGGTGGCGGTGCCGATGAAGACGCCGTCCTTGATCTGGTCGAGGCTCGACGGGACCACCCAGGCGAACTTGGCGCCCGCGACATCCACCGTCTCGGTCTTGCCGTCGTCGGTCTTGATCGTGAGCGTGCTGCCATCGGCTTTGTCGACGGTACCGCGGACGCGCTCGACCTGCGCGGCGAAGGCCGCACTCGACAGGAGGGCGGTCAGGCCGGCGGCGGCGAGGGTCTTGCTGAGGTGCTTCATCGGGGTCCCATCCTGGATGCGGAAGCCCGGTTATGGGGCGACACGCGCGCGAAACAAGGTTGTGCGCAAGCGAAATGATCGCCCTGAGAAACAAATAAGGCGGCGCCCGGGGGACGCCGCCTCATCGGTCGCGGGGGCGGCCCGAGGGCCGCCCGGTGCATGGTCAGGCCGCGAGCGAGCGCAGCACGTAGGGCAGGATGCCGCCGTTGCGGAAGTATTCCAGCTCGTCGAGGGTATCGATCCGGCAGGTCAGCGGGACCTGCTTCACCGAACCGTCGGCGGACTTGATCTCCGCGGTGAGCGTCTGGCGGGGCTTCAATTCGCCGGCGAGGCCCTTGATGGTGACGGTCTCGTCACCCTTCAGGCCCAGCGACTGCCAGCTCGTGTCGCCCTGGAAGACCAGCGGCACCACACCCATGCCGACGAGGTTCGAGCGGTGGATGCGCTCGAAGCTCTCGGCCACCACGGCGCGGACGCCCAGCAGCTTCGTGCCCTTCGCCGCCCAGTCGCGCGACGAGCCGGTGCCGTATTCCTTGCCGGCGAAGATGACGAGCGGCGTGCCCTGTTCGGCGTATTTCATCGCCGCGTCGTAGATGAACATCTTCTCGCCGGAGGGCTGGAAGTGCGTCCACCCGCCCTCGACCACGCCGCCGGAGGCGTCCTTCACCATCTGGTTCTTGATGCGGATGTTGGCGAAGGTGCCCCGCATCATCACCTCGTGGTTGCCGCGCCGCGTGCCGTACTGGTTGAAGTCCTGCACGCGCACCTGATGCGACTGCAGGTACTCGCCGGCCGGCGAGGCCGCGCGGATGTTGCCCGCCGGCGAGATGTGGTCGGTGGTGATCGAGTCGAGGAACAGGCCGAGGATCCGGGCATCCGCGATGTCCTCGACCGGCTTCGGGGTCTTCTCCATGCCGACGAAGTAGGGCGGGTTCTGCACGTAGGTGGAGCCCGGGTTCCACGCGAAGGTCTCGGCCTCGGTGACCTCGACGTCCTTCCAGTTCTGATCGCCGCCGAACACGTCCGCGTAGCGGGACTTGAACAGCGCCGAGGTGATGTTCTCCTCGATGAACTGCTGCACCTCGGCCGAGGACGGCCAGATGTCCTTGAGGTAGACCGGCTTGCCGTCCGAGCCCAGGCCGAGGGGCTCGGTGGTGATGTCGATCTGCATCGAACCGGCCAGCGCGTAGGCGACCACGAGGGGCGGCGAAGCGAGGTAGTTCGCCCGCACGTCGGGGTTCACGCGGCCCTCGAAGTTGCGGTTGCCCGAGAGCACCGCCGCGGCCACGATGTCATTGTCGTTGATGGCCTTGGAGATCGCCTCCGGCAGCGGGCCGGAATTGCCGATGCAGGTGGTGCAGCCGAAGCCCACGAGGTTGAAGCCGAGCGCGTCGAGGGGGTCCTGCAGGCCGGATTTTTCGAGATATTCTCCGACCACCTGCGATCCGGGCGCGAGCGAAGTCTTCACCCACGGCTTGGAGCGCAGGCCCTTGGCCACCGCATTGCGAGCCAGAAGCCCGGCGCCGATCATCACCGAGGGATTCGACGTGTTGGTGCAGCTTGTGATCGCCGCGATCACCACGTCGCCGTGCCCGAGGTCGAAGTTCGTGCCCTCGACGGGGTAGCGGCGCGCGATGTCGGCGGCCTTCTTGAACTCGGTCTCCATCGAGCCGGCGAAGCCCGGCTTGGCGCCGTCGAGCAGCACCCGGTCCTGCGGGCGCTTCGGGCCGGCGAGCGAGGGCCGGACCTCGCCCATGTCGAGCTCCAGCGTGTCGGTGAAGACTGGATCGGGGGTCTGGGCGTCGCGCCACATGCCCTGCGCCTTGGCGTAGGCCTCCACCAGGGCGATCCGGTCGTCGGAGCGGCCGGTGACCTTCAGGAAGTCGATGGTCTTCTGGTCGATCGGGAAGAAGCCGCAGGTGGCGCCGTATTCCGGAGCCATGTTGGAGATCGTGGCCCGGTCGGCGACCGCCATGTCGTCGAGGCCGGGGCCGTAGAACTCCACGAACTTGCCGACCACGCCCTTCTTGCGCAGCATCTGGGTGACGGTGAGCACGAGGTCGGTGGCGGTGGTGCCCTCGGGCAGCTTGCCCGACAGCTTGAAGCCCACGACCTCGGGAATCAGCATCGACAGCGGCTGGCCGAGCATGGCCGCCTCGGCCTCGATGCCGCCGACGCCCCAGCCCAGCACGGCCATGCCGTTGACCATGGTGGTGTGCGAATCGGTGCCGACCAGCGAATCGGGATAGGCCACCTCGGACCCGTCCTCGGACTTCGTCCAGACGGTCTGGGCGAGGTATTCCAGGTTCACCTGGTGGCAGATGCCGGTGCCCGGCGGGACCACGGAGAAGTTGTCGAAGGCCGACTGGCCCCACTTCAGGAAGGTGTAGCGCTCGCCATTGCGCGAGTATTCCAGGGCAACGTTGTCGGCCAGCGCCTTCGGGGTGCCGAACTCGTCGACGATCACCGAGTGGTCGATGACGAGATCCACCGGCACCAGCGGGTTGATCTTCTGCGGGTCGCCGCCCAGCGCCACCATGGCGTCGCGCATGGCGGCGAGGTCGACCACCGCCGGCACGCCGGTGAAGTCCTGCATCAGCACGCGGGCGGGGCGGAACGCGATCTCGACCTCGGCCTTGCCCTTCTGGTCGAGCCAGCCGACGGCGGCCGCGATGTCGGCCTTCTTGACCGAGCGGTCGTCCTCGCAGCGCAGCAGGTTCTCCAGGATCACCTTCATGGAGAAGGGCAGCGCGGTGGCCGAGGCGAGGCCGTTCTTCTCGGCCGCGGGAATGGAATAGTAGGTGTAGGTCTTGCCGCCGGCTTCGAGCGTCTGGCGGGCCTTGAAGCTGTCGAGTGAGGGCACGGCTGGTTCTATCCTCGCTGCGGGTTGTCGAACACGCGCAGGCAAGACCTGCGCTACGAGATCCGTGTTCGGCCTGTGTAGCGCCCGACGGGCGCGCGCCGCCCCGGGAGTGCCCGGGCAGGACGATGCGCGGGGGCGATTTGGACGCCCGTGATGCCGCGCGGCGCAGCCGGGGAGGGATATAGAACTTTTCGAATCTGGCCGCTACCGGGTCGTCGTGACAGGTGCGTTTTCCTGTCGGGCACGGTGCGGAGCGGGCACGACGGCGGTGAGCGGGTGCATGCGCCGTCCCGTTCCGCGCATGGGGTCAGGCGACCTCTGCGTCGGGGTGCATCGTCGGTCCTGGACGCCGAAGGCGGGCCCGGACCGGCGGGGTGACCGGCCGCCACGGGCTTCGGCGCGGATCGGACCGAAGAATCAGGCCGATGGGCCGTCGCGTCACCCCTGGCCCGGCGCCCCCAGGCCGGACAACGACTTGGGCCGATTGGGCTGGGCCGCGAGCCGGCGCAGGGAGGCGACGTTCGTGGCCGCCTCCTCGGGGCTCATGTCGCGGCGCAGGACCGCCTCGGCATCGGCGAAGCGGCCTTTGAGGCCCAGGACCATGGCGAGATTCGCCCGCACCCGCGCGTCGGCGCCGGGCTGGTCGGCGGCCTGCCGGAGAGTCTGCTCCGCGAGATCGAGATTGCGCGACAGCGCGTAGGACAGGCCGAGATTGGACAGGAGCGAGGGCTCGTTCGGCCGGATCTTGAGGGCGGCCTCGTAGAAGCTCTGCGCGCGCTCCTGCTCGCCGAGCTGGGCGGAGGCCGAGCCCTGTGCCGACAGGATGCGCCAGTCGGGATTGGCGGGCGTATGCGCGTTGGCGAGCACGTCGATCGCCTCGCGGAATCGACCCGCCTCGACCAGCGACTTGCCGTAGGCGCCGAGGAGGACTCGGTCGCGCGGGTTGCGCAGGGCCGCCTGCTGCAGCACAGCCGAGGCCTGGCTGATCTGATCGGTGGCCCGCAGGGCGCGGGCATAGGCGATCGCCGTGCGGCCGTCGGTGGGATCGGCGTTGAACCGCTCGGCCAGCCGGTCGATGTCCTGTCGCGCGGGCACCGCGGCGGCGGCCGGTGTGCCCCCGAGCGAGCCGATCGAGCCGGTCGTTTCCGGAGAGCGGGTGTTGCAGCCGGCAAGCCCCAGCGCGATGACGGCCGCCACCAGAGCGGCGCGGCCTCCGGCATTGGCCTGGGATCGTGTGACCCGGATCAGGGCCGTCATCATGGTACGCTCCGCCGGCATCTGGCCTGGATGCGATGGCACGCGCTTCACGCTCCCGGCCGGCCGGTGATAGAGCGTTAACCCTAACCACCGGTTAAGCCGCCCGTCGGGACGGCATGCGAGAGGCACATGACCCAGGCCGAGATTCCGGCGACGACCCTCGGGCTCCTGCCCGGCGACACGCAGGCCGTGCCGGTGAGCCTGGTCACGACCGGGAGCTGGGCAAAGGTCGAAGCCGGCCTGGAACCGACCCAGCGGAGCTTCGCCCGGGCCATCGGCTTCAAGCCCAAGGCGGGCGGCCTCGCACTGCTGCCCGGCCCCGACGGCAGCCTCGCGCGGGTTCTGTTCGGCCTCGGCGATCCGGAGGCGGCGGCCCACGACCGGCTGCTCGTCGGCAAGCTGCCGGGGCTGCTGCCGGAGGGCGTGTTCCGGCTGGACGACGCGCCCGAGCCCACCGAGGCGGCGCTCGCCTGGCTGATGGGGAGCTACCGCTTCGGCCGCTACCGCTCCGGCGGCGGGAGCCAGGCCCGGCTCGTGGCGCCGGCCGGCATCGACGCGGCCGAGGTGGAGCGGATCGCCGCCGCGGTGGCGATGGGCCGCGATCTCGTCAACACGCCGGCCAACGATCTCGGCCCCGCCGAGATCGAGGCGGCGGCCCGGACGCTCGGCGCGCGCCACGGCGCCTCCGTCACCGTCACGCAGGGCGAGGCGCTCGCCACGGAGTATCCCCTGATCCACGCGGTGGGCGCCGCCTCGCCCCGGGCGCCACGGCTCATCGACCTGACCTGGGGGCCGGCGGATGCGCCGCGCGTGACCCTGGTCGGCAAGGGGGTGGCCTTCGACACCGGCGGCCTCGACATCAAGCCGTCGGCCGCGATGCTGCTGATGAAGAAGGACATGGGCGGGGCCGCCGCAGCGCTGGCCGCCGCCGACATGGTCATGGGCGCGCGCCTGCGCCTGCGCCTGCGCCTGCTGATCACCGCAGTGGAGAACGCCGTATCGGGCAACGCCTTCCGCCCCGGCGACGTGCTGCCGAGCCGGGCCGGGCTCAGCGTCGAGATCGGCAACACCGATGCGGAAGGCCGGCTGATCCTGGCCGACGCGCTCGCCCTCGCGGACGCGGACTCCCCCGACCTGATCCTCGACTTCTCGACCCTCACCGGCGCCGCCCGGGTGGCCCTCGGGCCGGACCTGCCGGCCTTCTTCACGGAGGACGATGCGCTAGCCGAAGCGGTGGCACAGGCCGGCCGGGCGGCGATCGATCCGGTCTGGCGCATGCCGCTGCACGCGCCCTACGCGAGCCTCCTCGACTCCAAGGTGGCCGACCTCAACAACGTGTCCGGCGGGCCGTTCGCGGGGGCGATCACCGCGGCCCTGTTCCTGCGCCGCTTCGCACCCAACACCAAGGCGCACGGCCATTTCGATCTCTACGGCTGGAACCCCTCCACCAAGCCCGGGCGGCCCGAGGGCGGCGAGGTTCAGACCGCGCGGCTGACCTACACGCTGCTCAAGACGCGCTACGGGGGCTGATCCGGCCTCCGCGAGGGTCGGGACGGCGGGGCGCGCGCTCAGGCGGTGAGCGGCAAGCCGGTCTCGATCAGGCGCGCCCACAGGGAAGCCCCGTACGGCGCGGCCGCGTCGTTGAAATCGTAATGCGGGTGATGGAGCGAGGCGCTGTCGCCGTTGCCGATGAACATGTAGGCGCCGGGGCGGCGGCCGAGCATGTAGGAGAAATCCTCCGCGGTCATCATCGGCGCCACCGCGCGATCGACGTTCTCTCGCCCCACCAGGGCCTCGGCGACATCGGCCATGAAGTCGGTCTCGGCGGGATGGTTCTCGGTGACCGGATAGCTCGATCCGTACTCGACCCGGCCGCGGGCGCCGAAGCCGCCGGCGATGTCGGCCACGAGGGTCTCGATCCGTCCCTTGATCTGGCTGCGCACCGCCTGGGACAGCGTGCGCATGGTGCCGCGCATGGTCACGGTCTGCGGCAAGACGTTGAAGGCCTCGCCGGCCTCGAGCGCACAGACCGAGACCACCGCCTGCTGCACCGGGTCGAGGTTGCGCGACACGATGCTCTGCAGGGCGATGATCACGTGGCTCGACACGAGCACGCTGTCGATGGCGTTCTGCGGGAGCGCCGCGTGCCCGCCCCGCCCCTCGATGGTCACGGTGAAGCGGTCGGTGGAGGCCATGATCGGCCCCGGGCGGATCGCGAAGGTGCCGATCGCCATGCCGGGGATGTTGTGCATCCCGTAGACCGACTCGACGCCGAACCGCTCCATCAGGCCGTCCTCGACCATGGCTTCGCCGCCGCCCCCGCCCTCCTCGGCGGGCTGGAAGATCAGCACGGCCGCCCCGTCGAAGTCCCGGGTCTCAGAGAGGTACTTGGCGGCGCCGAGGAGCATGGTCGTGTGCCCGTCATGGCCGCAGGCGTGCATCTTGCCCGGCACGGTGGAGCGGTAGGGCAGGTCGCGCACCTCCTGGATCGGCAGGGCATCCATGTCGGCGCGCAGGCCGATGGCGCGGTTGGAGGCGCAGCCCTTGCCCCGGATCACGCCGACCACCCCGGTGCGGCCGATGCCGGTGACCACCTCGTCGCAGCCGAAGGACCGCAGCGTCTCGGCCACGAAGCCGGCGGTGCGGGTGACATCGTAGAGCAGCTCGGGATGGGCGTGCAGGTCGTGCCGCCACGCCGTCATCGTGTCGGCGAAGTCGCGGATCCGTTCGAGGACGGGCATCGGGTCGGGGCTTTCGTGGCCTTTGGGGTGGGCCGGACCAGCAAAGCCGGGGCCAGCGCCGCCGTCAACGGCCGCGCTTGGCGCATGCGCGGCGCCCAGGGCCCGATCCGGACGACGCGCAGAGCCCGGCCGTCCGGATCACCCACCCGAACCGGGAGCGCCGCGCACCGACCTCGCAGGGGGATTCACCGGATCGCCCCGTTCTGAGAGGGAGGCGAGCCGGGATCGTCGCGCGCCACCGAGCCTCCGCCGGCGGCCCAGTGCGCCTTCCGGTCCGCTCAGGCCGACCCCCGCGCCGGTCCCCGCCCCGCCAGCCCGCGGCTGCGCCGCTGTGGTTCGGGCGGATGGTCGTCCGCGGCGAGATCGTCGAGGATCGGGCAATCCGGCCTCTCGTCGCCGCAGCAGGCCTCCGCCAGATGCTCCAGCGTCCGCGCCATCCCCTCCATCTCGGCGATGCGGCGGCGTAGATCGGCGATCTGCTCCTGCGCGATCGCCTTCACCCCGGCGCTCGGCCGGGCGCGGTCGCGCCAGAGCGCCAGAAGATCCGCGATCGCGTCGACGCTGAAGCCGAGGTCGCGGGCGCGGCGGATGAAGCGGAGCGTGTGGAGGTCGGCGTCGCCGTAATGGCGGTAGCCGGATTCGGACCGCGCGGCCGGCGGCAGCAGGCCGGTCGCCTCGTACCAGCGGATCATCTTGGCCGAGACGCCGGTGCGGCGCGCCGCCTCGCCGATCGTCAGACTCGCCGCGCTCATGCCGCTCTCGCGTTGAGCGCGGGCGCCGCGCCGGCCGCGGGCCGTCCGCCGGCCCGGCGCAGCCGCAGGGCATTGCCGAGGACGAACACGCTGGAAAACGCCATGGCGCCCGCGGCCAGGATCGGCGACAGGGCCGGGCCGCCGAACGGCACCAGCACGCCGGCCGCCACCGGGATCAAGGCGGCGTTGTAGGCGAAGGCCCAGAACAGGTTCTGGCGGATGTTGGCCATCACCGCCCGCGACAGCGCCAGGGCCTCGACCAGGGCCTCCAGGTCGCCCGACATCAGCACCACGTCGGCGCTCTCGACCGCGATGTCGGTGCCGGTGCCGATGGCCAGCCCGACATCGGCCTCCGCCAGTGCCGGCGCGTCGTTGATGCCGTCGCCCACGAAGGCCACCGGCCCGTGCTCGGCCCTGAACCGCTTGACGGCCTCGACCTTCCCGCCGGGCAATACCCCGGCGGCCACCGCGTCGATGCCGAGGCTCCGCGCCACGCCGGCGGCTGTGACGGGGTCGTCGCCCGTGACCATCGCCACCACGAGGCCGCGCGCCTTCAGGGCCGCCACAGCCGCACGGGCCCCCGCCTTCACGGGATCGGCCACCGCCAGGATCGCGGCATGGCAGCCGTCGAGGACGAGGTGGACCGGGCTGCGGCCCTGGCTGGCCAGCGTCTCGGCGCGGGCGGCGAGATCCGGGTTCAGGGCGACGCCGAGCCGTTCCAGGTAGCGCGGGGCGCCGACAGCCACGGCCCGGCCCGCGACCCGTCCGGAGATTCCGAAGCCCGCCACTGCCTCGAAGCGGTCCGGCTCGGGCATGGCGAGGCCGCGGTCGCGGGCGGCCGCCACCACGGCGCCGGCCAGCGGGTGCTCGGAGCGGGTCTCCAGCGCGGCCGCGAGGGCCAGGGCCTCGGCCTCGGCGATGCCCGGAGCCGGCACAATCTCGGTGAGCCGGGGGCGGCCCTCGGTCAGGGTACCGGTCTTGTCGAGGGCCACGACCCGCACGTCGCGCAGGCCCTGGAGCGCGGCGCCGTCGCGGAACAGCACGCCGCGCGCCGCCGCGCGTCCGGTGCCGACCATGATGGCGGTGGGCGTCGCCAGACCCATGGCGCAGGGGCAGGCGATGATCAGCACCGCCACGGCGTTGACCAGGGCCGGCCCCAGCGAAGGGGCCGGCGCCAGGAGCAGCCACGCCAGGAAGGTCGCCGCGGCGATCCCGATCACCGCCGGCACGAACCGTCCCGTGACGCGGTCGACCAGGGCCTGGATCGGCAGCTTGCCGCTCTGGGCTCGCTCCACCATGGCGGCGATCTGCGCGACCACGGTGGCGCCGCCCACGGCCTCGACCCGCAGGTCGAGGCTGCCGCGGCCGTTGAGGGTGCCGCCGACCACGGAATCGCCCGGCCCCTTGCGCACCGGCGCGGGCTCGCCGGTCACCATGCTCTCGTCGACATGGCTGGTCCCGGAGACCACGGCGCCGTCCGCCGCCACCCGCTCGCCCGGACGCACCCGGACGACGTCGCCGAGGCGCAGGGCGTCGAGGGGCACCTCGGTCTCGGCGCCGTCGCGGACGATCCGGGCGGTCTTCGGGGTCAGGTCCATCAGCCGGGCGATCGCCTGGCCGGTGCGCCCCTTGGCCCGGGCCTCCAGGGTCCGGCCGAGCAGGATCAGCGTGACGATCAGGACGCTCGCCTCGAAGTAGAGGTGCGCGGCCCCCGCCGGCAGGAGGTCGGGCGCCAGGGTCGAGACCAGCGAGTACAGGTAGGCGGCCCCGGCCCCGAGGGCGACCAGGGCGTTCATGTCGGGATGGCCGCGCAGCAGGCCCGGGACGCCGCGCAGGAAGAAGCGCCGCCCCGGCCCTGCGAGGACCAGGGTGGCGAGGATCGCCTGGACCAGGGCCGTCACCGGGCCGCCATGCAGCCCGGGAAGAAGGTGGCCGCCCATGTCGAGGACGACGACGGGCGCCGAGAGCACGACGGCTGCGATCAGGTCGCGGCGCAGGGCGCGGCCCTCCTCCGCCTGACGGGCCGACGGGTCGGCCGGCTGGCCGGCCTCGACCGGGCGGGCGTCGTAGCCGGCCGCCGCCACGGCCGTCACCAGATCGTCCATCGACACGACGCCCTCGGGATGCCGGATCGCGGCCCGTCCGGCGGCGAGGTTGACGCTGGCTCCGGTCACTCCCGGCACGGCGGCCAGCGCCCGCTCGACCCGGCCCACGCAGCTCACGCAGGACATCCCGTCCACGGCCAGCAGGCTCTGCGTCTCGGGGACGGGGTAGCCGGCCTCCGCCAGCGCCGTCGCGACCTCGCCCGGGCTCGTGCCCCCATCGAGAACGAGGCTGGCGCGCTGGGTGGCGAGGTTCACCGCCACGTCCCGGGTGCCGGGCAGCGCCGCGAGGGCGCGCTCCACGCGGCCGACGCAGGAGGCGCAGGACATGCCCGTGACGGGCAGGGTCAGGGCGACGGATTTCGACATGGCGGTGATCCGGTTCGAAGCATCCATGCCGGGTCAGATGGGGCTTCCCATCATGGGAAGGTCAAGGGCGCGCGGGCCGGATATCGGACAGATCCGGGCGATGGCGAGCCGCTTCGCCCGTTGTCGAATCGCTCGCGCCCGGCCAAGCTTCCCGCATACCGGAGCGACGAGGGCGCGGATGAGCGAACCGCTGACGATCTATGGCGACCCGGGCTCCGGGAACTGCCTCAAGGTCAAGTGGGTCGCGGCCCATCTCGGCATCCCGGCGGTCTGGCGCGACGTGGATGTCCCGGGCGGCGGGACCCGCACGCCCGAATTCCTGGCCCTGAACCCCGCCGGGCGGGTGCCGATCGTCGTCCTGCCCGACGGCGCCGTGCTGTCGGAGTCGAACGCGATCATCGTCTATCTCGCGGAGGGCTCCGCGCTGATCCCTGAAGCGGCCCTGCCCCGTGCCCGGATGCTGCAGTGGATGTTCTGGGAGCAGTACAGCCACGAGCCCTACATCGCGGTCCGCCGCTACCAGCTCCATTACCTCAGGCGGGCGCCGGAGGATCTCGACCCGAAGCTTGCCGAGCGCGGCGCCGACGCCCTGCGGCTGATGGAGCGGACGCTGGCCGGTTCCGCCTTCCTGGCGGGCGAGGCCCTGACCCTCGCCGATGTGGCGCTCGTCGCCTACACCCGCATGGCCCATGAGGGCGGCTTCGACCTCGCGGGCTACGGGGCCATCCGCGCCTGGATCGGGCGCGTCGAGGACGGCCTCGGGATCGGCCCCTATGCCGGGCCGGCCTGATCGGCCGGGGGCGGCAGCGCGGCGGAGCCGTATTCCGGCAGACTGACCCGCACGGTGGTCCCCTCCCCCACCGCGCTCTCGATGGCGATGCGTCCGCGGTGGCGGTTGAGGCTGTGCTTGACGATGGCGAGCCCCAGGCCCGTGCCCCCGCGGGCGCGGCTCGACGCGACGTCGACCCGGTAGAAGCGCTCCGTGAGCCGCGGGATGTGCTCGGGCGGGATGCCCGGCCCATCATCGACCACGGACAGGACGATCCGGGGCCCGAGCCGCGGATCGTCCTCGCGGGCGAGCCCGACGCTGATCCGGCCGCCGCCGTATTTGACGGCATTCTCGATCAGGTTCTCGATCACCCGGGCGAGCTCGTCGGAATCGCCGGGGACCGCGAAGGGGCCGGCGCCCTCCTCCAGGCGGATCGTGGCGCCCCGCGCCTCGGCGGGCGGGCCCTGGGCGTCGACCATCTGGCGGGCCAGCGCCGCGAGATCGACCACGGCGGTGGGGGCCACGTGCTCCCGCAGCTCGATCCGCGACAGCGACAGGAGATCGTCGATCAGCCGGGTCATGCGCAGGGCCTGGACGCGCATGATCTCCAGGAAGCGCTCCCGGGCCTGCGCGTCATCGCGGGCGGGGCCCTGCAGGGTCTCGATGAAGCCGATCAGGGTGGCCAGCGGCGTGCGCAGCTCGTGGCTCGCATTGGCGACGAAGTCGACCCGCATGGCCTCCAGACGCCGGGCCGAGGTGAGGTCGCGCAGGAACAGCAGCGCGCTGACGCCGGATCCGTCGGGCATCGGCAGGGCGCCGATCTGGACCTCGAAGGTCCGCTCCAGGGGCACCCGGGTCGACAGCGCGACGCGGCGCGGCAGGCCGGAACTCAGCACCGCCTCGACGCCGTCGAGGACCTCCGGGTCGCGGAGCGCAAAGGACAGGGGCCGGGCGTGGTGCAGGGCCGGCAGGAGGGCCCGGGCGGCGGGGTTCGCCTCCACCACCAGGGTGCGCCGGTCCACCAGGATCACCGGATCCGGCACGTGGGCCAGGAGCGCCTCGGCGACGGCGTGGCGCTGCGTGGTTGCAGCCGGACGCGGCACCGGGGCCTCGCGGCCGCGGCCGCCGAGCCAGCCGCCCAGGCAGACGGCCACGAGCCCGGTCAGGATCAGCGGGAGATCGAGCCGCCCGGCCAGCGCGGTGGCGAGCCCGAGCAGACCCGCGGCGATCGCGGCGCCGGTCCAGGCGGGGGAGCTGCGCAGGCGACCGGACATGGCAGGCGCGGCGGATCAGCGGGTTTCGGACTCGTCGCGCCACGCCCGGCCGGACGGGCCGGCCGTGCCCTCCGGAGGCCCCGGATCGCGCGCGCCGCCCGCCCGCTTGACGATCTCGTACAGGCCGAGCATCGCCAGGGCGGTCACGAACGGGACGACGTAGTAGCAGCCCCGGAACAGCAGCAGCGAGGTCAGCACCTCGTTGCGCGGCAGGCTCGACAGGGCGAGCAGGACCGTCGCCTCGAACACCCCGATGCCGCCGGGGGCATTCGACGCGATGCCCAGCATGGCGGCGAGCACGTAGATCGCCAGGAAGGTGGTGAAGCCGAGCGTCGTCTCCTGCGGCAGCAGCACGTAGAGCACGGCCGCCGCCGCGCAGACGTCGCCGATCCCGACGATCATCTGGCCGATGGAGACGGAGGCCCCGGGCAGTTCCAGGCGCCAGTGCTTGACGGTGATGCTGCGCTTCTTGGCCGAGACCCAGGCGAGGTAGCCGAGCACGAGGGCGAGCGCCGCGAGGCCGACGCCCTGGTTGATCCGGATCGACGTGAAGGCGAGCCCGGCGAGCTGGCCCGCCTCGATGATCAGGCTCAGACCCAGCACCACGCCCATGCCGAGCCAGAAGGTGAAGCCGGCGATCACGGTCAGAGCCGCGATCTTGGCGGTGGACAGGCCCTGCCGGGCATAGATCCAGTAGCGGATCGTGCCGGCGGTGAGCAGCGGGAAACCGAGGGTGAAGCTCACCGCATAGCTCGTGAACGAGGCGAGCGCGGTGATCCGGTACGGCACCTTGATCTTGAGCTGGCGCAGGGCCAGCGCGTCGTAGCCGGTGAGGAACACGTAGCTGACGCCGACGAACAGGAAGGCGAGCCCGAGCTGCTCGGCGGTCGCGGCCGCGATGGCGCTGCGCACCTCCGCCCAGCTCACGCTCTGGACGAGCTTCCACAGGACGCCGAGGGAGACCGCGAACAGCACGATGCTGGCGCCCGTGCCGATCCAGGCATAGCGGCTGCGCCGGACCTTCCGCTTCGCGTCCGCGGCGGCATCGTGCTCAACCGGCTCGACCGGCTCGGCCGGGCTCCGGTGCTGTCCCTGAAAATTCATGCCGATCGGCGTCCGCCCTTCCGGCTGCGCGGCCCGGCCGAAGGCCGTCAGCCCGAGCCGGAAACTCCCGGACCGCGGCCCGTTGCCCCGCATGTAGGCCGAACCGGCGCCCAAGACCAGGGAAGCGGCCGCCGGGACAGGCGTTCTATCCTCAGCCGGGCATCCGCCCGAGCCGCGCCGCCGCCTCGGCGAGGCCCCGCCGGATCCGGGCCGGCACCTCCGGCGCGGTGCAGACATAGGTCGGACTCGGATGCGGCACCCGGATGACCGGCAGGTCGGGGCGGAGCACCGCGAGCGCCGGCGCCGCCTCGCCGGCGAAGCGGCCGGCCAGCACCGCCACGGCGAGGCGCGGCAGGAGGTCGAGGAGCGGGGCCAGATAGGGCGCGGCGGCCGCGACCTCGGCGCGGCGGGGTGCGCGGTTGCGTGCGCCCTCCTGGTGGATCAGCCAGGGGACGGCGTTCCAGATCAGCGTGTCGGCGCGGGCGATGCCGGCCTCGGCGAGGAAGCGGAACAGGTTCGCGGCGGTGCCGTTCGCGCTGTCGCGGGTCACGAAGCCGGTGCGCAGCACCGCCGGGCCCGGCGTCTCGAGGAGGAGCAGCATCCGGGCGTCGACGCCGCCATCCAGGGGGTCGGGCGCCGGGACCGGGGCGCCACGCTCGGCCGCAATGCGCGCGGCGAGGGCCCGGATCGGGGCGATGTGGGGGCTGCCGATCAGGGCGCGGCGTGCCGCGAGGGCGTCCGCATCGGCCAGGGCCCTCGGCGCCTGCGGCTCAGCCGGCATCGAGCCCGGGGACGGTCACGCCGAGCGGGCCGGACAGGCGGAAGCGCTCGAGGCCCTCCTCCCGGGCGAGGCGCGCGTCGAGGCCGGCCACGCCGCCGAACTGGAAACCGATCTGGCTGGCATAGGCCGCGCAGGCGGCGCGCTTGCGGGCTTGCGCCTCCGGATCGAGGCGCATCACCGGCTCGGGAAGCCCCGCGAACAGCGCGGCCAGCGGCGCCTTCGGCGCGGCCTCCCGCACCGTGTAGGGAAAATCGCGCCACCACAGGATCGGCGACGGCACAGCGAGCCCGCGCAGCGCCCGGACCGCCTGGACGTGATCGACATGGCCGCCGATCGCCTGGGGGGCGAGGATCAGGTCGGGCTGCTCGGCGGCGATCAGATCCGCCAGGGCGGGGGCGAGGTCGCCCACGATGCCGTCGTCGGCGCGGGTCTCGGAGAAGAGTTCCGGCGGCGCGCCGTAGCCCCGGTGCGGCGCCTCCCGGAACGGCAGGTGGACGGGCGGCGCGATGCCGAGCGCGGCGGCGGCGCGGACATCCTCGTCCCGGCGCAGGGCCATGTAGTCGACCTCCGGCGCCAGGCCCTTGTCGAGCTGGCAGGCGAGGGCGAAGCCCGTCGGGTCGGCGACGCTGCCGGTGAACAGAGTCGCCATCACCACGCGCCAGCCGTCCCGCGCCAGGCCTGCCAGGAGGCCGCCGCAGGAGAAGGCCGCATCATCGAGATGGGGGGACAGGGCGAGGGCGATCGGCATGGTTCAGAGCCTGTCGGCTGGGGGGATGCTCCAACCCCGAGCCTCATTCCGAGGTGCCGGAGCGCAGTGCCGGCGCGAGGGCGCCTTCGCGGCTTGCGCCCCGCGGGCGCACCTCAGGACGAGGCCCCGGATGGGACGGCCCAAGTGCGGAGTCCCGTCAGAGCAGGTGTGGCTCGGCGCGGAACCGGCAGCTGGGATCGTCGGGCAGGTCCGTCGCAAAGTCGGTGGCCGGCGTCTCGGAGCGCACCCGCGCGTAGACCTCCATGATCTGCCGCCCGACCGCGTGCCAGGAATAGACCCGCCGGCACTCCTCCAGGCCGGCGCTCGCGATGCGGCGGCGGAGCGCCGCGTCCGTGATGATCCGGGTGAGCGCGGCGGCCTGCGCCGGCACGTCGCCCGGATTCACCAGCAGCCCGTTCTCCCCGTCGCGCAGGCAGTCCGACACGCCGACCGCGTGGCACGAGACGGTGGCGAGCCCGGCCGCCAGCGCCTCCAGGATCGTGTTCGAGAACCCCTCCGCGTAGGTCGGCGAGACGAACACGTCGGCGCGGCGGTAGAGGTCGGGCACGGAGCCGTACTCGGCATAGCCCGTGAAGGCGATCTCGCGCTCGGAGAAGGCGTGCTCCGCGGCGAGCGCCTTGGCCGGGTCCACGTCGGGCCCGATCCCCGAGATCGTGGCCGCGAAGGGCGTGCCCTGCCGGCGCAGGATCGCCAGGGCCTCGATGAAATCGAGCACGCCTTTCCGGCGGTCGACCCGGCCGTGGTAGAACAGCCGCACCGGCCCGCCATGGGGCGCCGGCAGCCCGTCGGGCGTGCCCTGCGCGAAGCGCTCGGTGTCGACCGCGCCGGGCACGATCGTGAAGCGGGCGGGGTCCGAGCCCAGGCGCTCGCAGACCTCGTCCACGAAGGAGGCGCCGCCGATCAGCAGGGCGTTGGCGTGGGCCAGCACCTCGCACATGGCGACCCGGTGGGTCTCGCAGCAGGAGCCGACCCAGTGGCCGTCCCCGCCCTGGATCGAGACGACGCTCGGCACCCCGAGCTTGCGGGCGGCCAGCAGCACCGCCCAGCCGGTCGGGTAGCCGTACTGCGCGTGCAGGATGTCGAAGGGGTTCTGGGCGTGCTCTTGAGCGATCGCGTCCACCATGGTGGCGATGTCGCGCTCGAAATCGCCCGACGTCTGCTCGCCGAGCTGCTCCAGGCCGATCACCCGCACACCCGGCACCGGCGGCGGCGGCCCGCCGCCGTAAACGCGGGTGCCGAAGGCGTCGCCCCGGTACTGCGAGATCATCGTCACGTCGTGGCCGGCGCCGACCAACTCGCGCAGCAGGTTCTGCGCGTAGACGCTCATGCCCGATATGGCGGGGAAGTAGCGGCGGCTGAGGAAGAGGATTCTCATCGTGCCGCCCCTTCGCGCAGACCGGGAGCGGCGCCGCGTGGCCCCCTCTCCCGCGCCGGCGTCCCGTCTCGCCCCGGCTCGTCTCTCACTGCCATTGCCGCCGCGTCTCCTGCTCGCCGGCCAGAACCGGGCCGGGGCGCCGGCAGCCGCGGAGGTAGTCGAGCGCCTGCGGGATCATCACGTCGGCCCGGTGGCTCTCGCGGGACAGCTCGACGCAGATCAGCTTGCCGAAGTTGATCGCCTCCAGCGCCTCCAGGACGCCCGGCACGTCCATGTCGCCCTCGCCGAAGGGCAGGTGGATGTGGCTGCCGCGCTTCATGTCCTCGATCGCCACGGTGCCGATCCGGTCGGCGAATTCCCGCACGGCCGCCGCCGGCTCGCGCTCGCCCGTGACGAGGCAGTGGCCGGTATCGAGGGCGAGCTTCAGCCCCGGCACGTCGAGGGACGCGTAATCGTCGAGGGTCTCGATCAGCATGCCGGGCTCCGGCTCCAGGCAGGGGACGACGCCCGCCTCCGTGGCGAAGGCCGCGACTTCGTGCAGCCCCTCGGCCAGCCAGCGCCGGGCCTCGCCGGGATCGACGCCGGGCTTCGGCACGCCGGCCCAGAACGAGACCGCCTCGGCGCTCAGCATGCCGCCGATTTCGATCGCCCGCTTGAGGAAGCCGACCCGCCGGGCGCGGCCCGCGGCATCGGCCGTCACGAGCGTCGGCTCGTGCTTGGCAGTGGGGTCGAGGAGGAAGCGGGCGCCCGTCTCGATGACGCAGGTCAGCTCCAGCTTCTCCAGCAGGCTCGCCACCCGGCCGGCCTCCGCCGCCCAGGTTTCGGAGAACGGATCGAGGTGGTGGATGTCCAGCGTCAGGGCCACGCCGTCGTAGTTCGCGGCCTTGATCAGGTGGATCGCGTCGTCGAGGCGGTGGTTGGCCGCGCCGTTGGTGTTGTAGGCGAACCGGAGCGTCATGCCGCCCTCCCCTGACGCTGGGCGAGGCGGAACGGCGCGTGGTGCGATTCCGGCTCGCGATAGAGCGGATAGTGCCGCCCGACGATCCGCTCGGCCAGGGCGACGTCGAACAGCGGCTGGCCGCCGAACCGCTCCAGGGCCTCCGGCGTCAGGCGGACCGGCCGCAGGGTCTCGCTTTCGGTGCCGAACTTGATCAGCGGATGGTCGCGGTCGATGAGCTTCTTCGTGTTGCGCTCGCCGATCCGGTAGTAGCTCATGGTCTCGACCTCGAGCCCCGGCACGATCGCCTTGACCACGCCGACCCCGCCGCCCGGGGGCGTGCAGTCGACGTAGAGGACGTCGAACCCGGCCTCCGTGAGCCGGTCGCAGGCGATCTTGCCCCTGGCATGCCCGTCCGCGGCCGGGGTCGAGGGCAGGTCCGCGAAGCGCTTGGTGCTCCGCTCCGAATAGACGGTGTCGGCCAGCACGCCGCGCAGGTCGGCGGCGGGCATCTCGATCCATTCGAGCATCGCCTGCAGGGCGCGGCTCTCCTCGAGATCGAGGCTCGGAAGCGCCTTCTGGATGAAGGCGTCGATGTAGCCCGGCGGAGTCACCGTGGCGGCCATGTCGAGGGGGCCGTGGCCGAAGGTCTTGCGCACCCGCGCGGCCTGGAACTCGAGCAGCGCCTTGCGGAGGGCCCGCTCCCGGTCCGGATCGCAGGCCTCGCCGCAGGCCGACAGGGCGATCGGTGCCGGGGTGCGCGCCGGATCCGCGTCGTAGCCGACGACGTAGAGGTTGGTGAGGCCGAACTGGTCGGTGGCGAATTTCGGCAGCGCGTGGATCCCGAGCTCCTTGAGCCGGGCCAGCATCGCGGCATTCTCCGGGCCGATGCCGTCGAGGTCGAGCATCACGCCCTGGTCGAGAGCCCGGAACAGCAGGCCGTTGCCGTCCCGCTGGAGCAGCTCAAGGACGCCGTGGCCCAGCGCAAAGGGCACGTCGGGCCCCGCGCCGAGACCGTTGGTGATCAGGTTGGTGAAGGGTTTGTAGCCCTCGGACAGCTCGAAATAGTCGGTGGCGGCGACGTCGAGCGGCATGAGCACGATCTCGCCCGTGGCGTGCCGGACGCTGGGCGTCCATTCGAGCACCGTGTCCCGGCCCACCGGGGAGCCGGCGGGCAGGCAGAGGGTCAGCGGGTCGGCGACGGATTTGGCGCCGTAGACGCGGGCGAGGTCGGCGTAGCTCGCCCGTTCCTTGGCCCGGGGCAGCACCGCGAGCGAGGGCATCAGGTTCTCGGCGATCTCGGCGACCGCGCCGATCAGCGCCTCGTCGTCGGTGGCGCCGTAGCCGATGCCCGACGGCATCGCGCCCACGAAGAACGGGTCGTCGAGGAACAGGGCCACGAACCAGACCGGGATGCCGGTGCGGTCGAGGGGCGCCAGCGGGAAGCCGACGATGCGCCCCTCCGGCAGGACGTCGAGATAGGCGCGCACGGGATCCGGCAGGGTCTCGGGCAGCCCCTCGATCAGCCGCTTGGCGCCGAAGCGATAGGGGCGCGGCGCCTTGATCCGCGCGTGCCGGGCGCGGTCGTCCTGGTCGTGGAAGCCGTCTGCGTTGCTCACGTCGTGTTCCCGTGTTCCTCGGACCGCCTGCTCACCTTCGTCCTGCCCATCCCCTCATCCTGAGCTGCCAGAGCGTAGCGAAGGCCTCGAAGGAGGGCTCTGGACGGCACAGCGCTTCCTGGAGCCCTCCCACGAGGCCCGCTGGCGCGGGCACCTCAGGATGAGGGTGCGGCTTGGATTGGATAGGTGGCTGTCCGGTGTCTGCTCATCCTGTCCTGCGGTCGCTACCCCTGCCCATAAGCGCGGGCGACGAGTCGCATCGTGTGGAGATCGCGTGCGGCCGAGTATGCCCCCCGCTCCTCGGGCCGGCGCAGGGCCGAGCCGAAGGCGCGCACCTGCTCGGTGAAGGGGGAGCTGTCGGCGTCGAAGGCAAGCGGTTCGACGCGCCCGCTGGCGCCGTCGATGAAGGACAGCGATCCGCCGGCCGTCTGGCCCATGGTGTTCTCGGCGATCAGCATCCCCTTCGTACCGATCACCTCCAGGCGGCGGCGGGGCAGCGCGTCGGGGCAATTGTAGGCGACGTGCAGGCTTGCCAGCGCGCCGCCCGCGGTCCGCCCGATCAGCAGGGCGCCGTCATCGACGGAATAGTCCTGGGCCCGGCTCTGGGTCAGGGCCGTGAGGTCGGCGATCGGCTCGTCGAGCAGGAAATCCACGAGGTCGAGCCCGTGCGGGGCGAGGTCCATCAAGGCGCCGCCGCCGGCCTGGGCGGCATCGATCCGCCAGTTGGGCTGGCCGGCCTCCGACCAGTCGCGCCCGAGCCAGCAGGCGTAGACGATCCGCACCGTGGTGACGGTGCCGAGCCGCCCGGCCGCGACCTGGGCGCGGATCGTCCGATGGGCCGGGTGGTGACGCTGATCGAAGGCCGTGCCGTAGAAGATTTCTTGCGATTCGACCGCACGCGCGATGGCTTCCGCGTCCGCGAGCGTCGCCGCCATGGGCTTCTCGCAGAGCACCGCCTTGCCGGCGGCGGCGAGCGCCTCGACGGCGCCGCGGTGGAGATGGTTCGGCGTCGCCACGTAGACCGCCTCGACCCCGGGCTCGGCGATGAGACCGGCGAGATCGGCATGGCCGCGGGCGCCCGCCCGCTCGGCCGCGGCGCGGCATTCCGGGTTCGGATCGCAGACCGCCACCAGCCGGTGCCCGGCGGCGCGGATGCCCGGCTCCATGTAGTCGCGGGCGACCCAGCCGTAGCCGACGATGCCCCAGCCGACCGCGTCCATCACCACCGCTCCGGCAGGTCGACGAATTCGCGCACCCGGATACGCTGCGTCTCCGGGCTATCGAGCGTGCCGTCGAAGGTCAGATGCTCGGGGCCGGGCGAGCGCAGCGGGTAGGTGGCCCGGGAGGCGTATTCCGCCTCGTAGCGCTCCGAGGGCCAGCGGACGACGTAGCCGTCCCCCTCGGGCGCATAGAGCGGGTTGAGCCGCAGCACCGTGCCGGGCTTCGGCAGGGTCAGCCCGTCGACCAGAGCGCGCGGCGCCGGGCGCATGCCGGGGCCGCATACCACCGAGAACGCCTCGCAGGTCCGCAAGGCCCCAGGCTCCTGCGGGCCCGGCGCCCGCGCCTCGACGAGCGCCCGCGTGAGCTCCGCGTCGTCGTAGACCAGGGCGTCGGGGAAATACTCGGCGATCTCCTCGGCGGTCACCGCCCGGCCGGCCGAGAAGCCCGGGCAGTCGCGGTTGTGGATGTGGCTCAGCGCCAGCCAGCCGTCGTCGCCGGCATTCTGGCGGAGGTTCTCCAGCAGGGCCGCCTTGTCGTCGAGGAAGTAGAAGGCGTCGTTGCACACGACGAGGTCGACCGGCGCGCCCGGGATGGGCCAGTGCGGCGAGCCGGCGTCGAAGCAGACGAGCTGCGCCTTCTCGTCCACCACCCAGTGGCGCGCGACCCAGAGCTTGGCGAAGACCACGTCGGCGCCGGCGACCTTGCAGCCGCGCCGCTGCAATTCCCGCAGGTAATGGCCGATGCCGCAGGCGAATTCGAAGACGCAGATGGGCTCGTTCCAGTGCGCCTCCAGAAGCGACAGGCCGGCCAGGAAGGTCGGGTCGCTCCAGCGGTGCAGGAAATAGTCGCCGACGCGGCCCCAGCCGAGACCCTGGACCGCGTCACGCAGCGTCGCCGTGCGGCGCTCCTTGATGAGGCGGATGACCCCGGCGGGATCGGCCGGGGGCCCGTTCCACCAATCGTCCTGATCGACGAGCAGCGCGGCCAGCGCCTCGTCGGGCTCGCCGGCGTCGAGATGGGCCAGAACCCGCTCGACCAGGGCCTCGCGGTTGATCCGCAGGTACGGGATGCCGTCGATCACGGGCCAGCGGGCGCCGGTCTCCGCATCGCGCAGGGCGTGCGGGCCGTCGGCCTTCAGCGGGTTGCCGGTGTCCGGCGAATGGAGTTCGAACGGGATCATGGTTCTCGGAGCCGCCCGGGCAGATGGGCGGCGGGGTCCGGCGATCAAGGGATGCGCATGTCGGCGAGGACACGATCATGGAAGCCCTTCACCGGGCCGGCATGGACCAGCTCCCACTCGTCGAGCACCATCCCCATCGTGGTCGAGGCCCCGCGCAGATGCTGGGCGATCTGGAGGACACGGTCGATGCAATCCGCCGCGTGGAAGGCGCGGCCCTCCGCGGTGGCGTCGTCGGGCAGCACCGCGCGGGCCCGCTCCACCTGACCCCGCAGGGGCTCGGCGAGCTCGGCCAGCGCCCAGGCGGTGGTGGTCGCCATGATCGGCCCGAGATGGTCGCCGAGCAGCATCTCGCCGGTGAAGCCGGCATCGGGCATCGCGGCGTTGTGGAAGTGATGCGCCATCGCGGCCAGGAACACGGTGCCGGGGTCGGCCCGGTAGAACGGGCTGAGGCAGACCCCGTAGACCGCCACGATGAGGCAGTGCTCGGCGTGGTTCTCCGGCGGCTCCAGCAGGATCCGGGCGCGGCCGGGACAGGTGACGCCCGCCCGCGGCTGCTGCGCCAGGGCGGCGACGAAGCCCGGCAGCGGTCCGGGCCTGCCGGCCGGCCGCGGCGCGAGCCGCCCGCGCAGGCGCTCGCGCAGAGCCGGGTCGAGCTCCCCGGTGACGGCGTCGAAGCCCGCCACCAGCACCGCCGAGGCCGCCTCCTCCGACAGCCCGGCCGCGGTCAGGAAGGCCGCGTCGAGATCGCAGAGGCGCGTCGCCGCGAGGGTGACGGCGGTGATGTCGAGGGCGACGTCGTCGGGCGCGGCGCCCCCGGTGAGGAGGCCCCATCCCTGCGCGAACAGCCGCTCGGCGATCGACCCCTCGCGCCCCGCCGAGCGGACGCGCTTGAGGTCGTTCATCTCGATCAGGAGGTCGCGCAGCGCCTCGGGGGCAGCGCCGGAGGGAGGCGGCTGGTTCTCGCTTGGCATCGTCTCGCTCCGGAAGCCGCCCCTTGGTCGCGACGAGGCCTAGTGCACGCCCAGCCAGTCGCGGAGCATCTGCTCCTGCTTGCCGAAGGCGTGCTCCGGCCCATGGCCGTTCTTGACCATCGGGGCCTTGAAGAAGGTCGAGAGCTGCTCCTGCACGCCGCCGTCGCCGCGCGTGCGGGCGAGGTCGAGGACGCGGGCGATCTCGATGACCAGGGGCGCGGCCAGGATCGAATCCTTGCAGAGGAAGTTCACCTTCACCTGCATCCGCTGGCCCATGAAGCCGGTGACGTCGATGTTGTCCCAGGCTTCCTTGTCGTCGCCGCGCGGGCGGTAATAGTGGATGTGCACGAGATGGTCCTCGACCGGGTAGCCGAGGATCGAGTCGAGCACCGTGCCCTTGGTGTTGAGCTTCGACTGGAGGGAGTTCGGATCGTTCAGGGCGAGTCCGTCGCGGTTGCCCAGGATGTTGGTCGAGAACCAGCCGTCGACGTGGAGCGCCCGCGCCTTGAAGGCCGGGGCCAGCACCGTCTTCATCATGGTCTGACCGGTCTTGCCGTCCTTGCCGGCCACCGGGACGTTCAGCTCCTTGGCGAGGTCCAGGAGGGCCGGGACGTCGGCCGCCACGCTCGGGGTGAAGTTGGCGTAGGGGATGCCGCTCTTGATCGCCGCGTAGGCGTAGAGCATCGCGGGCGAGATCGCCTCGTCGCTCGAATCGAGCCCCTTCTCGAAGGCAGCCGTGGAGTTCAGGGCCGGGTCGTTCAGGTCCGGCCAGCGCTCGGTGGAGGCGAGGTTCACCACGACCACGTCGTCGAGGTTGCTCTCCTTCTGGAAGCGGCGGAGGTCGTTGGCGATCACCGAGACCGCCTCGCGGTGGTCCTTGGCGACGATGCGGTTCTGGCCGTCGATGTTCTTGCAGAACTTGGCGCTGCCCACCGCCGGCCAGGGGGTGATGCCCTTCAGGGCCTGTGCGCCGCTCTCGATGTCGTCCTTCGAGAGCACGCCGTGGCCGCTCGCAGCGGACGCGAGGTCGTCGCCGTTGAGATCCCAGCCGCCGAAGACGAGATCCTTGTAGTCGGCCATGCCGGCCACGGAGAGACCGGCGAGCGGCAGCCCGTCGAGGCGATTGGAGCCGGATTTGATCATTTCGATGCCGGCGATGGCAGTGGTGGCGACGGCGCCTCCCATGCCAACGAACGCGACACCGATGCGGCGACCGGACTGCATGCTCATCGGAAAATGATGTCCTTGTGCGGACGCGGGTGGCGTCTTGGGACGGAAAGTTCGACCCCCCCGGGGCCGTATCTAACTGGCTCGACGGTGCCGCGTTCCAACCCGAATGCGACAACATTGCCCCTCCGTCGTCCGAAGCGCGGCCGGCTCACGGCGTTAACGGCCCCCTAAGCGGCAGGGTTAACCCTTCGTTGACCGTGCCACGCTTGGATCACGGGGCCGTCCCATTCTGGTCACGGCCGGCGTCGATAGGGCCGCCGCTTCCGAAAAAACCCGGCCGTCAGAGCCGGGCGGACGCAAGGACCGATCTGAAGAGGACCAATGATGGGGGTTTTCCCGGAGCCGGCGCGTTGCGCCGACGACGTGAGCCGACTCGTGCCGCCGACCCTGAACGGCACGGGCCATATCGAGGATGAAGCCGTGGCATGGCTGCCGCGGGCCGGACGCGGGACAGGGCGCCGGTCACTTCGCCGCACCGGCCTCGGCCGGATTTCCGGGACGCTGGCCCTGGGGCTCGTCGCCGGGCTCGGCCTGCCGCAGGCCGCCTTCGCGCCGGCGTATTTCGCCCCGGCCGCCCAGGCCCACGACCGGATCGACACCAGCCCGCGCGCCGCTCAGGGGCTCGCACAGACGGCTTCCCAGCCCGCAGCCCCGGCCGTCGCGGCGGACGAGCCGGTCCAGAACACCTGGAACGGCCTTCCGGTTCCAGAGCAGGAGCCCGCCACCACGGCGCTGATTCAGGAAGACCTCGCGGCTCTGCCGCGGGTGACGCAGGAGCAGGGTCAGGACGCGGTCAAGTTCGGCGAGCGCAGCGTGCCGCGCAAGGTGGTCGACACGATCGTCAAGGCCTCCGACGAGGCCGGCGTCGACCCCGTCTACATGATGGCGCTGGCCGACAAGGAATCGAGCTTCGACACGGACGCGAAGGCGGCGACCTCCTCGGCGGCGGGCCTGTTCCAGTTCGTGGCCCGCACCTGGCTGGAGATGATCCGTGATTACGGCGCCCGCTACGGGCTCGCCGAGGAGGCCGCCGCCGTGAAGGGCCGGGGCGCCGCGATCACCGTCACGGGCAGCATGCGCGGCCGGGTGCTCGGCCTGCGCAACGACCCGCGCGTCGCCGCCCTGATGGCGGCCGAGCTGATCAAGCGCGACCGTGAGCGGATCGAGGCCCGGGTCGGGCGCGCGCTGACCACGACCGAGCTGTACCTCGCCCATTTCCTCGGGACTGCGAGCGCCGGGCGCTTCCTGTCGCTCTCCTCCGAGAAGCCCGACGAGGTCGCAGGGCGCGAGTTCCGCACCGCGGCGCGGGCCAATCGCAGCCTGTTCACCGCGAAGACGGGCGGCAAGCGCCGCAGCCTGACCGTCGCGGAACTGCACGGACGGATCGACGACATGATCGACCGGCGGCTGACCCGCTACCAGGGCGTCGCGGCGGTCGCCGAGGCGCTCGACAAGGGCCAGTCCCAGAACGAGATCGTCAGCGCCGAGGAAACGGCGCCGGTGGCCGGCAACCGCCGCGTCGAGGTGACGGAGGCGTTGCCGCCGGACGGCGTGTGAGGATCGCGCAGGGGAAGCGGATCCTGCTGAGGCGCTCGATCGTCTCAATCGGGGCGCGGGGGGCTTCCAACGCGCCTCCCGCTCCCTTCAGGTCAGGGGACCCGCACCCGAGTCCGGGGCTCCGGCGCCGGAGCCGGCGGGTGATTTGCGCCAATCCGGGTGGGCAGGCGCGGCGCCTCGGGATGACGTTCAGCCGTGCCGATCCGCCTCAGTGGCCCCCGGCCGGCGCCCCGCCGCCGAGCTTGACGCTCTTCAGGCTCAGCGCCAGCGGGACCGCGCAGGCGGCGACGAGGCCGAGCACCCAGAACACGTCGATATAGGCCCAGTACGCCACCTGCGTGCTGAGCACGCTCCCGATCCACGCGGTCGCCTGGCTCTGGGCCTCGACGCCGGCATAGCCGTGCTCAGAGAAGTACTGCGTCGCCTGCCGCATGGTCTCCTGATAGGCCGGCGCGGTCGGGTTGACGCTCTCCACCAGGCGGCTCTGATGGAACTGGCTCCGGTAGGCCAGGATGTTCTGGGCCAGCGAGACGCCCATCGACCCGCCGACATTGCGGGCGACGTTGATCAGCGCCGAGGCCTGATCGGTCTGGTCCTTGCGGATCCCCTCGTACGAGGCCGAGGTGATCGACAGGAACACCATCGGCAGGCCGATCCCGATATAGACCCGCGACCACGCGAAGAACGAGAACGTCGTGGAGCCGTCGAGCCGCGTCAGGTCGACCATGCCCAAAGCCACGATGGTCATGCCGGCGGCGATCAGCCATTTCGGCTGCACGTAGGCGGAGACGCGGCCGGTGAGGAACATCATCACCACCGTGACGATGCCCCCCGGACCGAGCACGAGCCCCGACAGCGTGGCGGTGTAGCCGTAATATTCCTGCGTGATCTGCGGGATGAACTGCGTGGTGGCGATCAGGATCGCCCCGGTGAACATCATCACCAGGAAGCAGGAGCCGAACTGGCGGTTGCCGATGAGGCGGAGATCGACGGCCGGGTTCTTCTTGGTCAGGAGCCAGGGGATCATGGCCACGAACGACACGACCATCAGCACGCCGGAGACGTTCATCAGCGTCGAGGTCCCGAACCAGTCCTTCCGCTGGCCCTCGTCGAGGATCACCTCCAGCGAGCCGAGGAACAGGGCGACCAGCACGAAGCCGACGATGTCGAAGCGGATCCCCTTCCGGACCAGCGCACGGCGCTCCTTCTTGGCCGCCGCGCTGTCCTCGATGAGCCAGTACATCAGCCCGAGGGCGATGACCCCCACAGGCCCGTTGATCAGGAAGCACCAGTGCCAGGAGGCGTTGTCGGAGAGCCAGCCGCCGAGGGTCGGGCCGATCACCGGGGCCACCACGATGGCGACGCCGTAGAGCGCGAAGGCCTGGCCGCGCTTCTCGGGCGGGAAGGAATCCGCCAGGATCGACTGGGCGAGCGGCGCCATGCCGCCGCCGCCGAGCCCCTGCAGCACCCGGAACAGCAGCAGGGATTCCAGGCTCCAGGCGAAGCCGCACAGGATCGACGAGACGGTGAACAGGGCCACCGACCACATGAAGAACGCCTTGCGGCCGTAGCGCTTGGCCAGGAAGCTCGACGCCGTGAGCGTGATCGCGTTGGCCACGAGGTAACTCGTCACCACCCAGGCGGCCTCGTCGGGGCCGACCGCGAGGCCGCCCGAGATGTAGCGCAGCGCCACGTTGGCGATGGTGGTGTCGAGCACCTCCATGAAGGTCGCCAGCGCCACCACGCCGGCGATCAGCCACGGATTGTGGCCACCCGGCGCCTTCGCGGATGCCGTGCCGCCTCGCGCCTTGCCTCCTTGTGTCTTGCTTCCCTGCGCCTTGCCCGTGTTCGGCTTGCGTCCGGACGCGGCCGCACCGGTCCCGCCGGCCATGGCGCTCACCGCACCGTGACGGTCGGGACGATCGACATACCCGGGCCGATCGACACGTCCGTCGGCCAGTTCTTGACCACGATCTTGACCGGGATGCGCTGGGTCACCTTCACGTAATTGCCGGTGGCATTCTGTGCCGGCAGCAGGCTGAAGGCCGTACCCGAGCCCGGCTGCACCGAAGCCACCGTCCCCTGGATCTTGCGGCCCGGATAGGCGTCGATCTCGATGTCGACCGGCTGGTCCGGCCGCATGTCGGTGATCTGGGTCTCCTTGAAGTTCGCCGTGACCCAGATGTCGTCGGGCACGAACATCGCCAGGCTCTGGCCGGCCTGGGCGAGCTGGCCGATGCCGCCGGTCAGCCGCACGACGCGGCCGGCCTGCACGGCGCGGACCGTCGTGTAGCCGAGGTTCAGTTCGGCCTGCTCCACCTGTGCCCGGTCGCGGGCGAGCTGCGCCTGGGTCGAGGCCTTCTGCGCCTGGAGGGCGCCGATCTGCTTCTGGGCCGCGACCACGCTCGCCTGGGCGCTCTGCAGGGAGGCCTGCCGCTGCTGCAGCGTCGAGGTCGCCGATTGCGATTGCTGGATCGAGCCGGAGCCGCGCTCGGCGAGGTCCTTGTAGCGGGCCGCATCCTCCTGGGCGAACTTCAGCGCCGCCTCGGCGGTGGCGACCTGCGCCTTGGACACGTCGATGTTGGCGTATTGCGCCTGGATCTGCGCATCGATGTTCTTGATGCCGGCCTCGTCGGCCTCGATCTGCGCCTTCGCCTGATCGAGCGCGATCTGATAGTCGCGCTGGAAGATCTGGAACAGGATCTGGCCGGCCTCGACGTGCTGATTGTCGGTGACCGGCACATCGACGAGGTAGCCGCCGACCTTCGGCTGGATCGCAATGCTGCGCGCGTCGACGAAGGCATCGTCGGTGCTCTCGTAGGGGTGCATGTACAGCAACCAGTAGAAGAACACGCCGACGCAGAGCGCGACGACCGCGAGGCCGCCGAGCAGGAACGCGAACGGGTGGCGCCGCAGGACGTTCGGGCGCCGGGCGTCGTCCTCGCCGTCGTCGGCATCTTCCGCGGCGTCGTCGGATTGGCCGTCCTGCGCCTCTGCGTCGTCGGCCGCATCCTCCGTGCCCGGCTTGCGGCTGGTCTCCTGGGCGGCGCCAACGTCCCCGGCGGGCTTGGCTCGGCCGAGATCCAGCACGTCCCGTTCGCGGGCGGCCGGACGGCCGTCGGCGGGATGCGGGCGCGCCTCACCCTCGGAGGAAGGCCGCTGATCGTCAAACATGGGAAGTCGCCGCCCGATGGCCGGTCACCGCACGGTGACCGGGCTTGTCGCATCGCCCGCCTCAGGCAGCAAAAGCCGGCCGCAGGCTCAAGGTTCCATGCGCGGAGCGGGCCACCGGAACGCAGGCGGCCCTGCGGCGTTCTGCGCCCGGAACCTTTGCCGTTCTCGGGCACCGAGCCCAGGAGTACGCCATGACGCACAGCCCATCCCCGACCCCGCAGAGCCCCGGCTCCGGCTCGCCGACTTCGCCCACCGGCATCCCGCTCGTCGGCGTCGCCCGCCTCGACGCCATGAGCGCGGCGCTGGCGCGGAACTGGTGGCTCGTGGCGCTGCGCGGCGTCATCGCGATCCTGTTCGGTGTCATCGCGTTCGTTGCGCCGGGCGCCTTCGTGCTCTCCCTGGTGCTGTTCTTCGCCGCCTACATGCTTGCCGACGGCATCATCGCCATCGTGGGCGCGGTCCGCGCGGCGCAGCGTCACGAGCGCTGGGGCTTCCTGCTGCTCGAGGGCGTCGTCGACATCGTCGTGGGCGTCGCCGCGGCGCTGGTGCCGGCCGCGGCCGTCTGGGCCTTCGTGCTGCTGCTCGCCGTGTGGGCGCTGGTGACCGGCGGCCTGATGATCGCGGCCGCCTTCCGCCTGCATCTGCATTACGGCCGGTGGTGGCTCGTCCTCGGCGGGATCGTGTCGATCCTGTTCGGCCTCGCGCTGCTCATCAACCCGGGCATGTCGGCCCTGGTGCTGACGTGGTGGATCGGCTCCTACACCTTCGCCTTCGGCATCCTGCTGCTGATCCTGGCCTTCCAGCTGCGCAGCCGGCACGGGGCGGCCGCGGGGCCGGGAACGCCGCTCGGCCGGTGAGCCGGTCCCGAACCGGATCGGGCCCCGTGGCCCGATCCACACGGTCGCGGTGCGATCGACGCGCCGGCCGCCCTGCGTCTCCGCACGCGCGGGACACGGGATCGGATGCGGCCTAGAAGGCTCCCTCGACCGGATCGATCGGTCCCGGAACCCGAACCACGATGACGCCCGACGCGCCGGAACGCGCCCCGGCCGACGGGCCGAACCCGCCGAAGCCGGCTCCAGCCGCCGAGTCCCCGGACCCGCGCCTCGCCGCCCGCGAGGCCGGGCGCGCCGCGCGCGACCTGGCCCGGCATCTCCGGACTCTGGTGACCGCGGCCGGCCTTGGCCTCGCGCGCGGTGGCCGGGCCATTTCCGCCCGCGCGGCGGCGCGGGCGCGCACGCGGGCGGCTTCGGTCGAGAGGCCGGCCGACACCGCCATCCCGGAGGTCGATGGGCGCGTCGAGCGGCGGGGCGCCCGGACGATCCTCGGCCGCCGGCACCCGGCCCTGCTCGCCGCCGGCCTGGTGATCCTGCTGCCGGTCCTGGCGCTGGCGGTCTACCTGTTCGCCGCCCTGGTGACCCTGCCGCCTCTCGGGGGCGCCGTGGTCGAGACCGGCCAGCGGGCGATCACCGTGGAGGCCGACGACGGCCGGGTCTTCGCCACCCGCGGCAGCTTCCGCGGCCAGAAGCTCACGGCATCCGACCTGCCGCCGCACCTCGCCCAGGCGATCGTGGCGATCGAGGACCGCCGCTTCTACAGCCACTGGGGCATCGACCTGCGCGGCCTCGCCCGGGCGGCGTGGCGCAATCTCCGCGGCGGCGGCGTGCGCGAGGGCGGCTCGACCATCACCCAGCAATATGTCCGCCTGACCTCCCTCAACCAGGAGAAGACGCTCTGGCGGAAGGTGCAGGAAGCCTTCCTGGCGCTGCGGGTCGAATCGACGATGAGCAAGGACGCGATCCTGCTCGGCTACCTCGATTCCGCCTATTTCGGCGCCGGCGCCTACGGGGCGGACGCGGCGGCGCGGCGCTATTTCGGCAAGCCCGCCAAGGCCCTGAACCTGCCGGAATCGGCGATGCTGGCCGGGCTGGTGCGGGCGCCCTCGCAGCTCGCCCCGACCCGCAACCTCGGCGGCGCCAAGGAGCGGGCCGACGTGGTGCTCCAGGCCATGGTCGAGACCGGCGCGATCACGCAAGCAGAGGCCGACGCCGCGCGCAAGCAGAGCGTGACCCTGAAATCGCCCCCTGAGGCGCCGCCCGGCACCAACTACTTCCTCGACATGATCGCGGGCGACGTGAAGCGCCTCGCCGGCACCGACGGCGACATGACGGTGCGCTCGACCCTCAACCTCGACCTGCAGAGTCTCGCCGAGGGCGTCGTCGCCCGCCGGCTCGACAAGGACGGCACCCGCCGCAAGGTCGGCCAGGCCGCCATGGTGGTGCTGTCGAAGGAGGGCGCGATCCTCGCCATGGTCGGCGGCCGCGACTACGAGGACAGCCAGTTCAACCGCGCCGTCCAGGCCAAGCGCCAGCCCGGCTCCCTGTTCAAGCTCCTCGTCTACCTGACGGCCTACGAGAAGGGCTACACGCCGGAATCCGTGATGGTCGACCGTCCGGTCCAGATCGGCGACTGGGACCCGGAGAACGACGACGGGCGCTACCGCGGGCCGGTGCCGCTGCGGACCGCCTTCGCGCTCTCGATCAACACCGTAGCGGCCCAGCTCGGGCAGGATGTCGGCATCCCGGCGGTGATCGCCACCGCGCGCAAGCTCGGGATCCAGTCGGACCTGCCGAACGTGCCGAGCCTCGTTCTCGGCTCGGGCGCGGTGAGCCTCCTGGAGATGGCCCGCGCCTACGGCTCGGTCCTGTCCGGGCGCACGCCGCTCCAGGCCTACGGCATCCAGGCGATCCGCGGGGCCGCGCCGCAGCCGCTCTACGTCCGTGCCGACGCGGCCCCGGGCCAGACGTTGGCGCAGGGGCCGCGCACCATGATGCTCGACTCGCTCCAGGCGGTGGTGGAATCCGGCACCGGCCGCGCCGCGCGGGTGCCGGGGCAGATCATCGGCGGCAAGACGGGCACGAGCCAGGACTTCCGCGATGCGTGGTTCGTCGGGATGACCCCCGACCTCGTGGTCGGGATCTGGGTTGGCAACGACGACGACAGCCCGATGAACCGCATGTTCGGCGGCGAGATGCCGGCCGGGATCTTCCACGACTTCATCCAGCGCGCCTCCGAGAAGCTCGCCAAGGGCAAGCCCCGCCCCTCGGCGGAGCGGGCCGAGCCGCCCCGGGCGCCGGCGCCGGCCCCCACGGTCGAGCCGGCCGCGGCCGGCGAGGTCCGCGGCGTGCCGGAGGTGATCGACACCGGCACCCTCAACCTGCGCGGACGGGTCGTGCGCCTCCTCGGCGTCGTCGGCGAGCGCGGCCATCTCGCCCGCCAGCTCGCCAGCTACCTGCGCCGCCGCGAGGTGGTCTGCTCCGGCCTCTCCGACGGGGCCACGGCCCGCTGCCGCATCGAGGGCGACGACCTCGCCGGGCTGATCCTGGCGGCGGGCGGCGCACGGGCCACGGAGGACGCGCCCCCGGACCTCCTGGGCGCGGAGGAGCAGGCCCGCGCCGAGCGGGTCGGCCTGTGGGGCCGGTGAGGGCTTAGGCCACCTGGAGCTTCGCCAGCGTCCGCGGGTCGGGGACGCCGTCGAAGTAGCGCGCCAGCGCCGCGGCGAAGAGCGGCTCCTCGGGCGCGGCGCGGTCGAACAGCGTCATGCTGGAGCGGAACTTCAGATCGTCGGGCGACCCGAAGATCGCGTGGGCCGAGCGCCCGTCGACGGCGTTGACGGCGGCCGTGCAGGCGCGCAGGCGCGCGCCCAGCACCGGATGCGCCGCATAGGCCTCGGCCTCCGCCAGGGATCCGATCGCGTAGCGCTGCGCCATCGGGCTCGACCCGAGCCCGGCGATCTGCGGGAAGACGAACCACATCCAGTGGCTGCGCTTCGCACCGGCCCGCAATTCCGCCAGCGCGCATTCGTAGATCTCCTCCTGCGCGTCGACGAAGCGGCCGAGTTGGTGGCTGTCGGTCATGGCGCTGCTCCGGTGCTCGGTCCCGCTCCGTCAACGACGTTGCGCCGGTCACGGATGCAGGCTGCGGAGACGGGCGGCCCCGATGGGTGTAAGGGCGGCCCATGCTCGGAACGCTTGTCGCCTTCATGGTCGCGAACCCCGCGATGAGCCACGCCCTGACGGCCACCCTCGAGACTGCCGGCCTGGCGGCCGCGCTGATCCTGCTGCGCAGTCCCCGCCCCGAAGGCATCGCGGCGCTGGTGGTCTCGACCTATTACTATGGCCGCGAGGCCGGGCAGCGGGAACACGACCTCAAGCATGCCGGCTGGGATGCCGTGCAGGCGCATCTCGGCGCCGAGTTCCTGTACGGGTGGTCGCTGCCGAACCTGCAGCAATGGGTGGCGCCGACCTGCGCCGCCTGGGTGGTGGCGGGGGCGATCTACCTGATCCGGTCACGGATGGCGCGCGCGGCGCCCCTTCAGCCGCCGCGCCGCGGGCGCTTCTGACGAGCCGCCCGGCCATCCGTCGCGCGATCAGGCGCGGCGCCGGGCGCCGCGTTCAGGCGTGGGTGAACGGACCATCCGACGGCCCGATCTCGCTGCGGTCGCCGAGAAGCCGCCGGCCCGAGGCGATGATCTGGACCGTCTCGCGGCTGCCGCATTGCCGCCGTGCCAGGGCTTCCAGGTCGCGCAGGTAGTCGATCACCGGACCCCGCTGCCGGTCGCCCCGGCCGATCACCGGCTCGACCTTGGCGGTCACAAGCCCGGCCACCGTGTCCCAGAACTCCGCCGGTCGGATCGCGGCATCGCCAGTCGAAGGGTCGTGCATCGCTCGTCTCCTCCTGCCTCGCGGCGCTCGTTGTCGGACGTTTCCCCCGCCGGTGCATTGACCCATGTTGAAGGCAGCACCCCGATCCGTGCCGGCGCCGGGGGGCTCGCGGCATCGTCATCCGCGCCCGGGCGGATCCGGTGGGCCGCGTCCGGTGCGACGCCCATAACGGATCGTGCCGCCGCGCAATTGTTTCGCATGGACGACAGGGAGACCGTATCCCGTGGAGGCTGTGCCAGCTTATGACCGCCCCGCCGCCGCGCCCGCGGCGCAGACCGGCTCGTCCGCCCCCGTGACGCCCCCGTGACGCTCCCGCGCCGGCACAGGCCCCCGCGCGCGTCGGCGCCGACATCGCGCCGGCGTGACATCTGCGAAGACCTCGCGCGAAGGCCCTCGCGAAGACCTTGGACGGAGACAACCGCATGCCGCAGATCACAGTCGGAGGGATCGGGTTCCGCTACCTCCTCGAGGGGCCGGAAGGCGCTCCCGCCGTCGCATTCTCGAACTCGCTGGGTGCGACCCTGGAGATGTGGGACGCGCTGGTGCCGGCCCTGACCGGGCGCTACCGCACCTTGCGCTACGACACGCGCGGCCACGGCGGCTCGGAAACCCGGGATCAGCCCATCACGGTGACGGATCTGGCCGGTGACCTCGCGGGGCTGCTCGACGCCCTCGGAATCGGCAGGGCCCATCTGGTGGGTCTCTCCCTCGGCGGCATGACCGTGCAGGCCCTCGCGAGCGCCGAGCCCGAACGCGCGCTCAGCGCCACCCTGATGGCGACGGCGGCCCACATGCCGAGCCCGCAGAGCTGGGAGGAGCGCGCCGCGACCGTTCGCGCCCAGGGACTGGCGGCCGCGGTCGAGGCGACGCTCGGGCGCTGGTTCACGCCCGGCTTCGCGCAGCGCGATCCTGCGGCGATCCAGGCGATCCGTGAACGCTTCGTCGCCTGCGATCCGGCGGGCTACGCGGTGTGCTGCGGGGCGATCGGGTGCATGGATCTCCGGCCGGCGCTCTCCGCGATCACCGCGCCGACCCTGGTGATCGCCGGGCGCGACGACCCTTCGACACCCCCGGCCATGGCCGAGGAGATCTGCGCCGGCATCGCCCAGGCCGAACTCCTCGTCCTGCCCCACGCCGCCCATCTGCTGGCCGTCGAGCGCGCCGAGGCCGTCGGAGGCTATCTGCGGGCCTTCCTCGACCGCGCGTCGCGGGACGCCTAGGCAGCCCTCAGGGCCGCTCCGGTCGATGATGGCGGGCAGCGCCGCATCGACCGGTTGCCGCGGGAATCCCGTTTCAGTGACAGGATAGGCCGGCTTCCGCGGGCGACATCCCCCGCGCCAGCCGACGCCCGGTATGCAGCAGGGCCTGTCGGATGAGGGTCACGGTCGTCGGATCACCGTCCTGAACCGCCAGACGATAGGCGACGATCAGCGTGTCGCCGATCTCGCCGAGCAGGTCCGCGGCGCCCGCATCGGCGGCCTGCCCGTCCCCTTCGGCGCCCAGGGCGGGCGCATCCTCCGCCGATGGCCGTGCGGCGTCCCCGTGCGGCGCCTCCGCGATGGCGCACAGATCCGCGAGCCCGAACCTGTTCGCTCCGTCTTCCGGTGGGTCGTTGCGCATCGTCTTGGCCCCTCAACCATCGTGAGGTTGCACTCACAGGTTGAGAAGCGTCAACCGCCCTCCGGGCCGTCGATGAGCGGTCGAGCGTCGCAGCCCGATTGCGCCGCGCGGCTATCGGGCAGGCCCGTCCGGGACCTGGCTGCAGGGCGGGAACAGGGGACGGGGGATAGAGGATTTTCGGGCCGCAGCCGAACCGGGTTGAGGATGGGGCTGCGAATTTACCCGTGGTTAACCACAACTTTTACGTGCAGAATCGGTCCTGCAGAGCCCCGCGCGAAGGTGAAGGCCCTGTCGAACGCAGAAGGGCTCCCGCGGCCATCTCCGCGGGAGCCCTTCTCATCGATGCTCCACTGGGAGCGACCGGCTCGTTTTACTTGATGAGGGCGATGAGAGCCTTGCCGGCCTTGGAGTTCAGCTCCTTGGCATCGAGGGTGCCGTCGTTGTCCGGATCGGCCATCTTGAAGCGCTCGCCGACCGCCGCGAGGTACTCCTTCTTGTCGAGGGTGCCGTCGCTGTCCGGATCGGCCCGCTTCACGCCGGCCTGGCTGAGGCGGCCCTTCAGCTCGCGGGCGTCGAGGGTCCCGTCGGCGTCCTTCTCGAGACGATCGAAGGTCGCGGAGGCCACCGCCTCCACTTCCTTCATGTCGACGGTGCCGTCGTTGTCGGTGTCGATCATCTTGACGGCGCTCGCTCCGCCCATCGGCTTCGCCAGCGCGGCCGGAGCAGAGAGGCCGCACACCGCGAGGGTCACTGCCGCGAAGCCACTGATGAAACGAAGGGTCATTGCCAGATGCTCCCGAAAAATTATGCCCGATCTTCCTAGTCGCCGACTCCTCATGCTGCAAGTGCGAAATTGCGCCCCGGGGGCAGATCGGCGCGGCTCGGAGGGCACGGACATAGAGAAAGGGGCCGGCTGCAGCCGACCCCTGAAGAGAGCGCATAGTCGCCGGACGGCGCGCGGCGGCGCGTTTCAGTATCCGTCGCCGGGCCGAATCATCGGACAGTTACCGAATCACGGCCGGCGGGCCGGGCGATCCGCGAGAGAGGCGCCGGCGAGACGGATCCCGAAATCCCTAACCGGCCGCGGGACCGCCGCCCGGGACAATTCCCACCGCACGTCCGGTCAGGCGAGGGTCGCGAGATCCTGGAACCAGTGCTGCGCCTGGATGTAGCTCTTCACCCGCGGCGAAAGCGCGTGCGGATTGGTGTCGTGGACCACCCAGACCTGCACGGCATCGTCGACGACGATCTCGTGGATGCGCGCCAGCAGCCTGTTCTGCTCAGCGACATCGAGGCTCGCCTTGACCTTGTCGCAGAGGGCGTCGACCTCGGGATTGCGGTAATGGCTCCAGTTCACCCCGTTCGGGGCGATCTGCCGCGAATCGTAGAAGCGCAGGATCGCGTAGAACGGGTCCGAGGTGACGTAGGCGATGTTGCCGGCGCTCACGCCCTTGAGGCTCGGATCCGCGGCGCCCTGGCGCCACGCGGTGTAGGCCACCTCCAGCTCGACGGTCTTGAACTCCACCTGGATGCCGACCTCCGCCCAGCTCTGCTGGACGAACTCGTTGATCGGCAGCGACAGCATCTGCCCCGTCCCCCCGGTCGGGATCAGCACCGTGGCCTTCACGGGGTTCTTGACCGAGTAGCCGGCCTCCTCGACGAGTTTGCGGGCCTGATCCACGTCAGTCTTGATCTTGAAGCTCGGCTTGCCGAACCACGGGCTCGATTCCTGCACCTGCCCGACGGCCGGCTGGGCGAGGCCGCCCATCAGTTCGACGACGCCCGCGCGGTCGATGGCGAGGTTGGCGGCCTTGCGCAGGCGCAGGTCGCGCCAGGGAGAGCCCTCCAGCATAGACAGGTGGTAGTTCCAGACATGGGGCGTCTCGTTGCCCACCACCCGCATGCCGGCGGCCTTCAGGCGCTGCACCGCGTCGGGCGCGGGCGATTCGATCAGGTCGACGCTGCCCGACAGGAGCGCGTTCACCCGGGCGAGATCCTCGGGCACGCAGGTGAGGGTCAGCTTCGCGAGCTTCGGGACCCGCTTCGGGTTCCAGTAGCCGACGTTCGGCAGCAACTCGAGGCGCACCCGCGGCACCAGCTGCCCCAGCCGGAACGGCCCGGTCCCCGAGGGGTCGAAGGCGAACTTCGCCCAGTCCTTCCCGACCTTCTCGTACTGCGCCGGCGATGAGATCAGGAACCAGAGCATCTGGTAGGGGAACAGGCTGTCGGGCGTCTTCGTGACGACCTGGACGGTCTTCGCGTCGAGCTTCCGGTAGCTCGCGACCCCGGGCAGGCGCGGCCGGACCTGGGCGGCCTGCCGCTGGTCGAAATGCGGCGCCTCCTTGTTCAGCACCTTGTCGAAGTTCCAGATCACCGCGTCGGCATCGAAGGTCGAGCCGTCGTGGAAGGCCACGCCCTCCCGCAGGTGGAAGGTCCAGACCTTGGGATCGGCCGGATCGGCCTCCCAGGCGGTGGCGAGCCCGGGCACCATCCGGCCCGGCCGGTCCGCGACGTCGAGTTCCCAGGCGACCAGGGGATCGTAGAGGGTCAGGCCGGTGAACTGGTAGCCGCCGGCCCCCCGGTCGGGCTGACCGGTGGTGAGCGGCAGGTCGGTCATCGAGATGCCGTAGGTCAGGGTGCCGGGGGCCGCGCCCTGCGCGCCGGCCCGGCCCGCCGCCCCGAGCGCGGCGAGGGCGACGCCCCCGGCCATCAGGGATCGGCGTGTCGGCTTGATCGGGTCCATCGTGTCTCTCGGCTGAAGGCGCGGGCGTCGCAGGGCGCGGCACACGCCTTCAGGCGCGCGGCGGCGCTGTCCGGACCGTGCCCCCATGCGGCACACCGAATGATGCATGCATCATGCCCGACGGGCCGGGCCCCGGGTCTGCTCCGGTCAGACCTCCCAGACCTGGCCGGGTCTGAGGGCGAGGAACCGCCCGGGCGCGATGCCGGCCCCGCCGAGGGCGGCCGTCAGCGCCTCCGCGGGCCGCTCGACGCCCTCGTCGGTGAGTTGGAACGTGCCCCAGTGGTGGCCGAGGGCCTGCTCGGCGCCGAGCAGCGCGAAGGCCCTCACCGCCTCGGCCGGATCGACATGCTGGGCCTGCATGAACCAGCGCGGCTCGTAGGCCCCGATCGGCAGCGTCGCGAGGCGGGGCGGCCCGAAGCGGGCCCGTATGTCGGAAAAGAGCGATCCGTCGCCGAAGCCGGTATCGCCGACGTGGTAATGCACGCCGCGGGGCGAGGTGATCACGAAGGCGCACCACAGCGCCATCCGCCGGTCGTTCACGCCCCGGGCCGACCAGTGGTTGGCGGGCACGAGATGGACCTGCAGGCCGTCGCCGAGATCGACCGACTGCCCCCAGTCGCGGGTCTCGACATGCATCGTGTCGTCGTAGCCGCGCAGGATCGTGTCGTTGCCCAGCGGCGCCACGATCAGCGGCTGGTGCGCCTGCCAGATCCGGGCGAGGCTCGGCCCATCGAGATGGTCGTAGTGATTGTGGGTGACCAGCACCGCATCGATGGGCGGCAGGTCGGCGAAGGCGATGCCCGGCGGGTTGACGCGCTTCGGCCCGGCGAACCGGACCGGGCTCGCACGCTTGGCGAAAACCGGATCGATCAGGATGTTCCGGCCGGCGACCTGCACGAGGTAGCTCGCATGGCCGATCAGCACGACCCGCAGGCCCGCCACGCGCTCGGGCGGCCGGTCGGCGGGATAGGGGCTGGGAAAACTCTTCGGCCAGGGCTCGCGCTGCCGCTTGGCCTGCCAGCGCAGCACGTCGGACAGCGCCTTGTCGGTGGCCTGCTCCGGCAGGAAGAACCGCAGACCGTCGAAATGGTCGGAGGTCGGGCCGCGGTAATAGGGATTCCGGCCGCGCCGGTGCGCGGCATAGCCGACACCGCCGAGCGTCATGACCGTGGCCGCACTCGCGACCGTGAGCAGGCTGCGCCGTTTCATGGATCCGAGATGGCCGGATCCGGGGGCCGGTCAAGCGCCCGGGTGGCGCGACGGGGAGCCTCAGGCGCCTGCGGGACGCCGCCGGCTCACTCCACCATCTCGGCGGCGAGCGACAGGCGCGCCCGGTAGACGATCTTGCCGACGCCGTCGCGGACGCAGGCGACATAGTCCTGACGCTCGACATCCGGCAGCATGTCGCGGGCGATCGCCGACATGATGCGGGTCACCTTGGCGCGGGCGGCGGGGAGGTCCGGCAGGTCGAACCCGACCTCGTCATGGATCGGCTGCGAGCCGTCGTGCAGGTCGATGAAGAAGCGGGGCATCGGCTCGAAGCGTCTCAAAGAGAAGTCGTTCGCCGAGAAGATTGGTCTTGCTATGGTTAATGATGCCTTAAATTTCAGGTTTTGAGACCGCTCGGTCGCTCGGCCGACGCCGCCGCTGCGACGGCCGGAGGGTGCGCATCGGGCAGTCCGGCGAAGGGCCCGTCCGGTGGATTGCGCCCGTCCTGGACCTGAAACCGACGAGCTTTTTTCGGGATGAAGGGCGGCCTGAAGATCCGCCGCCGCAGCGCCGATGGGCAGCGCGTTGGCCCGGGTTGGGCCCGTTCCGAGGGCCGGCTCGGCGCACGAGAGAACCGCGAGAGAGATTCGCGGGAGAAAACTAACGGAGCCGCGTCCGGCGCGGACGTCCCGGCCCGGACGAGCGAGGGCACGGGCTGCCTCGATCGGGCGACGACCGTTCGACAGGCCGCGCCCGACCCTTCAGCCGGGATCGTCGGCGGGCTTCTCGCCCGGGGGCGCGAACAGATCCTCCGGCGCCGCCACGGTGACGCGGCGCTGCGCCATGTCGAGCACCGGCACGAAGGCCTTGGTGAAGGGCAGGAGCGCCGTGGCGCCGCCGTTCGGAGGGCGCAGCTCCAGGAGATCGCCGCCACCGTAGTTCGGCACGGCCACGATCGTCCCGACGAATGTCCCGGCCTCGTCCACCGCCGTGGCGCCGATCAGGTCGGCCGTATAGACCTCGTCGTCGTCCTCGGGGGCCGTCAGGCGGTCGCGGGGGATGAACAGGGCGACGCGGTTGAGCGCCTCGGCGGCGCTGCGGCCGGAGACGCCCTTCACCCGGGCGATCAGCATGTCGGGTGATGAACCGGGGGCGAGACGCACGTCGGCGAGCGTCAACGACCGTCCGTCCGCGGTTAGCAGGGCGCCGTAGCCGGCGATCGCCCGCGGATCGCCGGTGTAGGATTTGAGCCGGACCTCGCCGTTGAGGCCGTGCGCCCGCCCGAATTCGCCCAGCAGGACGAGGTTCGGATCGGGCGGCACGGGGAGCGGCGCCGGCTTGGGGGCCGGCGCCTTGGGCGAGGTCGCCGCATCGGGGGCGATCTTGCCGATCGCCGAGCTCGTGCGGCCGCGGCGGCCGCCGTCGCGGGGCGTGGAACCTGCGGGGCGGCGCGCCATGATCGGGCGCCTTACGCGGCGGCGTCCTCGGCGGGCGCCGCGGCCTTCTCGGCGCGCTTGGCGGCACGCTCCTTGGCCTTCTCGCCCGGCTCGGCCTTCTGCGGGTTGTTGCGGGTCGGGCGCTTGGCGAGACCGGCCTGATCGAGGAAGCGCAGGACGCGGTCGGTCGGCTGCGCGCCCTTGGCGAGCCAGCTCTGGATCTTCTCGTTGTCGAGCACGATGCGGGCCGGATCGTCCTTGGCCTTCATCGGGTCGTAGGCGCCGACCTTGTCGATGAAGCGGCCGTCGCGGGGGGCGCGGGCGTCGGCGACGACGATGCGGTAGTACGGGCGCTTCTTGGCGCCACCGCGGGTGAGACGGATCTTGAGGGCCATGGTCTGACTACTTTCGCTGTTGCTCGATCTGGGACTCGTGGTCCGCCTTGATCGACTGGTGGTGCCGAATGACTTCCTTGACCACGAAGGCCAGAAATTTCTCGGCGAAGTCGGGGTCGAGCTTGGCCTCGACCGCGAGCTTGCGGAGCCGGGCGACCTGACGGGCCTCCCGGTCCGGATCGGAAGGGGGGATCCCCTTTCGGGCCTTGAGCTCGCCGACCCGCTGCGTGCAGCGGAAGCGCTCGGCGAGGAGATGGATCAGCGCCGCATCGAAATTGTCGATGCTCTCCCGCAGGCGCGCGAGTTCGGGATCGACGGCTTGAGCGGAGAGGATGCTCATTTCTTCTTCCCCGGCATGAACCCACCGAGACCCGGCAGCTTCGGACCGCCCAGGCCCGGAAGTCCGGGAAGCTTAGGCATTCCGCCCCCGCCCAAGCCCGGCGGCATCGGCGGCAGCTTGCCGCCGAACTGCTTCTCAAGCTGCGCGATCTGCTCCGGCGTCGGCTCCGGCATGCCGGGGGGCAAGCCGGGCATGCCGCCGCCCATCCCACCGCCGCCGAGGCCGAACATCGAACCGAGCGCCTGCCCGATCCCGCGCTTGCCCTGGCCCATCGCCTTCATCATGTCGGCCATGGTCCGGTGCATCTTGAGCAGCTTGTTGATCTCGGAGACATCGACCCCCGAGCCCGCCGCGATGCGCTTCTTGCGGCTGTTCTTGAGGAGGTCGGGGTTCTTCCGCTCCTGCGGGGTCATCGACGAGATGATCGCCCGCTGGCGCTTGAACATCTTCTCGTCGAGGTTGGCGCCCTCGACCTGCTTCTTGATCGCGCCCATGCCGGGCAGCATGCCCATCAGGCCACCGATGCCGCCCATCTTCTCCATCTGGGCGAGTTGCATCGACAAGTCCTCGAGATCGAACTTGCCCTTGCGCATCTTCTCCGCGGTGCGGAGCGCCTGCTCGTGGTCGATGGTCTCGGCCGCCTTCTCGACCAGCGAGACGATGTCGCCCATGCCGAAGATGCGGTTGGCGACGCGGGCCGGATGGAATTCCTCCAGGGCGTCGACCTTCTCGCCGACGCCGACGAGCTTGATCGGCTTGCCGGTGACCGCGCGCATGGAGAGCGCAGCGCCGCCGCGGGAATCGCCGTCCATGCGGGTCAGCACGATGCCGGTGACACCGAGCCGCTCGTCGAAGGCGCGGGCGGTGTTGACCGCGTCCTGGCCGGTGAGCGCGTCGGCGACCAGCAGCACCTCGTGCGGCCGGGTCGCGGCCTTCACCTCGGCGGCCTCGGCCATGAGGCCCTCGTCCACCGTGGTGCGGCCGGCGGTGTCGAGCATCACCACGTCGAAGCCGCCGAGGCGGGCGGCGTCCATGGCGCGCTTGGCGATCTGCACCGCCGACTGGCCGGCGATGATCGGCAGGGACTCGACGCCGACCTGCTTGGCCAGCACCGCGAGCTGCTCCATGGCGGCCGGGCGGCGCGTGTCGAGGGAGGCGAGCAGCACCTTGCGCTTCTCGCGGTCGGAGAGGCGGCGGGCGATCTTGGCAGTCGTGGTGGTCTTGCCCGAGCCCTGCAGGCCGACCATCAGGATCGGCACCGGCGCGGGGGCGTTGAGGTCCACGGTCTCGGCATCGGTGCCGAGCATCGCCACGAGCTCGTCGTTGACGATCTTCACGACCATCTGGCCGGGCGTCACCGACTTCAGCACGACGGCGCCGACGGCCTTCTCCTTCACCCGGTCGGTGAAGCCGCGGACCACCTCAAGGGCAACGTCGGCCTCCAGCAGGGCGCGCCGCACCTCGCGCATGGCGGCGGTGACGTCGGCCTCGGTGAGCGCGCCGCGGCGCGTCAGCCCCGAGAGGATGCCGGAGAGGCGGTCGGACAGGCCTTCGAACATGATCCTAGAGCCCCGCCGTCACTGTTCGAGCCCGGCGCGCTCGACGCGGCGGGCCTGCAGGGCCGCCTCGAAGCCGCGCACCGCGCTCGCGAACTTGTCCCGGCACTCCGGGTTGCAGAAGCCGACCACGGCCCCGTTGTAGAGGGTCAGCGAATCCGCCGAGATCGGCTTGCCCGACCACGGGCAGGTCTCGTTGATCGCGTCCTCGATGTTCAACGCTTCTTGATCGCGCGTCATGGGATGCCTCGGCCGGCGGATCCCGTCGCCGCGAATCGGCCAACACCCATCGCGCCCGAGGGCGCGGACGCGCTGTCGGGCGTTGACCTCCGGTCTCATGGGACCGGTCGGCTTGGCATCGGTCGATCTGCAACGGATCGGGAGGGCGGGGCGTAGCGGTACACGGCCGGAAAGTCAATTTTCCGGCCCCGCCGCCGGCGGCGGCGTGCCGGAATGGGCGGCCGATCGAAGTGCGGCTTTACCGAACGTTAAGCATGTTCGGATTGTCTTCGTGCCATATTCGCTCAGGACGCCCTCCGATGTCGGAACCCGCCCGCTCCCTCTCGCCGACCGAGTCCGGCAGCTTCCCCGCCACCGGCCCGCTCCGCGACTGGCTGGCGGCGATGAAGGCCCACGCGCCGACGGAGACGCACGGCGACGCGCGGCCGGCCGAGGCCCAGCCGGAACCGAAGCGGGTCCGCGGCGGAGAGGCGGCATGGTCGCCCCGGGTCGTGCCGGCCCCCGAGGCGCCGCGGGTGGCGACCGAGGATCCCGACATCGCCGAGCTGATGGCCGAGAACCTGATGCTCAAGGCCAAGCTCCGCGTGGAAGCCGGGCGCCAGGACGAGTTGCAGGCGATCCTGGCCGAGGAGATCCGGACCCTGCGCGAGCACATCCGCGACGAGATCGGCTCGCTGGAGGATCTGCGGGCCGAGCAGGAAGAGATCCGCATCGAGCGCGAGGAGTTCCGCGGGGAGCGGGAGCGCTTCCGGATCGAGCGCGAGGAGATGCGCGCCGAGCGCGACCGGGCGCTTGCGGACCGCGACGCCCTGCGGTCCGAGCGGCTGACCCTGGTCGGCGAGCGCGATGGCCTGCGCGAGGAGCGCGACCTGTGGCGCGCCCGGACCGAGGCGCTGGCCCAGCCGCTGTTCCAATCCCAGCGGCGCTGACGCGGCATCCGAACCCCGAAACGACGAAGGGCCACCCGCGAGGGTGGCCCTTCCATTGCCGAACCGTGCTGTCCGGCGGAACTGTCCCGAGATCGGGTCTCTGACGCGTCTTAGAGCGACGCGCCGGAGGCGACGGTCCAGGTCCGATGAGCCGAGACACACGGCTGATGACAATGAGACACTGGATCACCTCCTTTCGTTGGTTGCGGGTGACGCGAAGGTAAGTGGCCGCGCCCGGCTTGTGAAGCCCCGCGCCTGCGCCCGTTTGTCCTCTCCCGGCCCGCGCTTCCCCGCATCTCCGGCGGGGCGTATGACGGGTGCCCCGAGGTCAGCCCGTACCGCCTTGAACGCGCCCTTCGCCAATCCGCAACGTCCCGCCGACGAGGCCGCGCTCGATCCCGACGCGATGCGCCAGCCTCTGGGCAATGCGTGGTACTGCGTCGGGCAGGCCCGGAGCCTCGGCACGGCAGGCAGCCGGACGGGCCTGCGGGCCGTGGAACTCAACGGCGAGCAGATCGTGCTGGGCCGCGCCCCCGACGGCACGCCATTCGCGCTGCGCGACCGCTGCCCCCATCGCGGCATGGCCCTGTCGAAGGGCCGCTTCGACGGCGATACCCTGATGTGCCCGTTCCACGGCTGGCGCTTCGGCACAGACGGGCGCTGCCGCGACGTCCCGACCCTGTCGGAGCACGACGCGGCCGACTTCTCCCGCATCCAGGTGCAGCGCTTCCCCATCCGCGAGAGCGCCGGCTTCCTCTGGGTCAACCCGCATATCGGTCCCGCCACCGGGGCTGTGCCGGAGGTGCCCACACTGGATTTCGCGCCGGCCGGCTCCCTCGTGGTCGAACTCGTGGTCGAGGCCTCCTTCGACCTCACCACCCTGAGCCTCGTCGATCCCGGGCACGTCGCCTTCGTCCACGATTCGTGGTGGTTCCGGCCCTCGAAGCAGCTCCGCGAGAAGGTGAAGACCTTCCAGCCGGTGCCCCACGGCTTCGTGATGACGAGCCACGCCACCACGACGAGCTCGCCGGTCTACCGCCTGCTCGGCGGCGTCCCCGAGGTGGAGATCGAGTTCCGCCTGCCCGGCGTGCGGCTGGAGCGCATCCGCGCGGGTGAGAAGCGGGTGGCGAACTACACCTTCGCGACGCCGCTGACGCCGGACCGGACGCTGCTCACCAACGCCCTCTACTGGAGCATGCCGGCCCTGAACCTGCTCAAGCCGGTGGCGCGCCCGCTGATGCGGCAGTTCCTCACCCAGGACCAGCAGGTGCTTCAGCACGCGCAGGACGGGCTCGACCGCAAGCCCACCATGGTCCTGTTCGGCCAGGGCGATCTGCCCTCGCAATGGTATTTCCGGCTGAAGCGCGAGGCCCTGGAATCGGCCCGCGACGGGCGCCCGTTCGTCAACCCGCTGGAGCGCCGCGAACTGCGCTGGCGCTCCTGAGGCACGTCTACCGCGCCGTCGCGTCGTCCCGGCAGGGACGGATCGCCTCCGGCTTGGGGCGCGCCTCCGGCGCGGGCGCCGCGAAGACCGCCAGATAGGCCCCGTCGGTCAGCGGCTGGAAGCCGGTCTCCCGGTAGCCCGCGGCGGCGAGTTCGCAGCGCAGGAGCGCCGGCGGGGTGCCGTGCCGCGAGGGGATCGCGTCGGCATCCACGATCCCGACGCGGCCGCCCGGACGCATCGCCGCAGCGAGATTGTGGAGCAGGCCGAAGGGCTGGGTGATCTCGTGGTACATGTGCACGAGGATCGCCGCATCCACCGAGGCCGGCGGCAGGCGCGGATCGTGGGGCTCGCCCCGCACCACCGTGACGTTTTTCAGCGCCTTCACCCGCGTCTCCAGGGCCGACAGGTAGGCGGGCGTCACGTCCTCGGCGAGCACGCGGCCCGCCGGCCCGACCCGGGGGCTCAGCCGCACCACGTAGTAGCCGCTGCCGGCGCCGATATCCGCCACGGTCTCGCCGGCGGCGATGCCCATCCCCTTGGCGACCTGCTCGAACTCGCCGGCTTTGTCCCGCTCGGCCTCCGAGGACCAGCGCGGCGCGACGATCTCGGCCACCGGCCGGTCGGGCCGGGGAAAGGCGCCCGCAGGCGCACCCGGGGGGCCCAGCGGCTCGGCGGCGAGGGCCGGGCCGGCCAGGGCGACGGAGAGGACAGCGAGGGCACGGATCATGGCCGACAACCCGCGGGGGGCCCCGACGGTGCCGGGTCCGTTGACCGTGCCGCACCCGGCACGCCATCAAGCGCCATGACACGCGCGGACACGCCCTGGCGGGCCACGATCCTCACCCTCTATCCGGAGATGTTCCCGGGCCCGCTGGGCGTCTCCCTGTCGGGCGATGCCCTGGCGCGCGGCGACTGGACCCTGGAGGCCCGCAACATCCGCGCGCACGGCCTCGGCCGCCACCGCTCCGTGGACGACACGCCGGCCGGCGGCGGCGCCGGGATGGTGCTGCGCTGCGACGTGCTCGGCGCCGCCATCGACGCCGCGACCGGGGCGGAGGATCCGCGCCCGCGCCTGCTGATGTCGCCGCGCGGCCGGCCGCTCACCCAGGCCCGCGTCCGCGACCTCGCGGCGGGACCGGGCGCGCTGATCGTCTGCGGCCGCTTCGAGGGCGTCGACGAGCGCGTGATCGCCGGACGCGGCCTGGAGGAAGTCTCGATCGGCGACTACGTCCTGTCCGGCGGCGAGATCGCCGCCCTGGTGGTGCTCGACGCCTGCGTGCGGCTCCTACCGGGCGTGATGGGCAAGATGGAATCCGGCGTCGAGGAGAGCTTCGAGGGCGGGCTTCTGGAATATCCGCACTACACGCGGCCCCGTGCGTGGGAGGGACGCGCGATCCCGGACGTCCTCTCCGGCGGCAACCATGCGGCCATCGCCCGCTGGCGGCGGGCGGAAGCCGAGCGGATCACCGCCGAGCGGCGCCCGGACCTGCGCGCCGGGGGCGACCCCGGTCAGGCCGGCTCGAGGTCGATCACCGGGCCGTCGCGGTCGTAGTCCAAGGGATCGAGCTGCAGCGGCTGCGGCACGAGCCGCGGCGTCCGGCTCGCCAGCACGACGCGGGGTATTAAGGCCCCAATAACCAAGAGAAGAACTGACCAAATCGCCAATATCGCGGCGCTGTGGAAAGACATCGGCGCACCTCAAACGCAACGCGGCACCGCATTAAGGCTAACGGGCCTGGATTAATCGACTGTTCCCCGCGTCTCGACGCATTGTCCCGGGCAGGGGCATCGACGCGAAGACTGCTGACGGAACAAGCGCTTGCAAGCCGGCGGGTTTCGGCGCATGCGCGAGCCGGGACACGTCTCCCCGCGGAGGAGCGTCCCTCTGCAAGGATGGATCCGTCATGACCAGCCGCCCCACGCAGCGCCCGCGCGTGCCTCATTTCTCCTCCGGCCCCTGCGCCAAGCGGCCCGGCTGGTCCCCGGCCGCCCTGGCCGACGCCGCGCTGGGCCGGTCGCACCGCTCGCCCCTCGGCAAGGCCAAGCTCGCCCGGGCCATCGACCTGACGCGGTCCGTCCTGCAGGTGCCCGCCGGGTACCGGATCGGCATCGTGCCGGCCTCCGACACCGGCGCCGTCGAGATGGCGATGTGGACGATGCTCGGGCCGAAGCCCGTCGAGGTCGCCGCCTGGGAGGCGTTCGGCAAGGAATGGGTCACCGACGCGCTGAAGCAGCTCAAGATCGCGCCCCGCATCCACCAGACGCCCTACGGGATCCTGCCGGACCTCGCGGCGATCGACACCCAGCGGAGCGACGTGGTCTTCACCTGGAACGGCACCGCAGCCGGGGTGAAGGTGCCGGACGGCGCCTGGATCGCGGCGGACCGCGAGGGCCTGACGATCTGCGACGCGACCTCGGCGGCCTTCGCCCAACCCCTGCCCTGGGACAAGCTCGATGTCGTGACCTTCTCCTGGCAGAAGGTGATGGGCGGCGAGGCGGCGCACGGCATGCTGATCCTCTCGCCCCGCGCCGTGGCGCGGCTGGAGAGCCACACGCCGTCCTGGCCGCTGCCGAAGATCTTCCGCCTCACCAAGGACGGCAAGCTGATCGAGGGCATCTTCAAGGGCGACACGATCAACACGCCCTCGATGCTGGCGGTGGAGGACTACCTCGACACCCTGGACTGGGCCGAGCGGATCGGCGGACTGCCGGCGCTGCACGCGCGGGCCGACGCCAACGCCCGGGCGATCTACGACTGGGTCGCCCGGACGCCCTGGATCGCGCCGCTGGCCGTCGATCCCGACACCTACTCCAACACCGGCGTCTGCCTCGTGATCGCCGATCCGGACGTGCTCGCCCGGGGCGACGCGGCGGTCTCGGCCTTCGCGGCGGGGATCGTGGAGCGCCTCGACCGCGAGGGAGTCGCCCTCGACATCGGCGCCTATCGCGACGCCCCGGCGGGCCTGCGGATCTGGTGCGGCGCCACCGTGGAGACCGCCGATCTGGAGGCGCTGACGCCCTGGCTCGACTGGGCCTTCGCGGAGGAGAAGGCGGCGCTGACGCGGGCGGCGTAAAAGCGTCGGGGTCGATGCCCGGTCGCAGCCCCGCATCGTCATCGCGAGCGCGGCGCAGCGAAGCGATGACGGCCTGACGTAAAAAACCCCGGCCCTTTCGGAGCCGGGGTTTTCGTTTGCCTGGACGCGGCCCCGCAGGGCCGCGCCGTCCCATCTCAGTAATTGTAGGCGCGCTCGCCGTGATCGGCGATGTCGAGGCCCTCGCGCTCCTCTTCCTGCGTGACACGCAGGCCGATCGTCACGTCGACGAGCTTGTAGAGGATCGCCGAGCCGAGGCCCGACCACAGGAGCGTCAGGCCGACCGCCTCCGCCTGGATGATGACCTGGCTCACCATGTCGTAGGCACCGACCGCCAGCTCGCCCGGCTTCGAGGTGTAGTCGGGGATGCCGACGCCGCCGAGGTTCGGATCGACCAGGATGCCGGTCGCGAGCGCGCCCAGGATGCCGCCGACGCAGTGGACGCCGAAGACGTCCAGGGAGTCGTCGTAGCCCAGCGCGTTCTTCACGGTGGAGCACATCACGAAGCAGACCACGCCGGCGACGAGGCCGAGCACGATCGAGCCCATCGGGCCGGCGAAGCCGGAGGCCGGGGTGACGGCCACGAGGCCGGCGACCGCGCCCGACAGCATGCCGAGCAGCGACGGCTTGCCCTTGAGCGCCCACTCGGCGAACAGCCACGCCACCGCGGCGCCGCAGGTCGCCACGAAGGTGTTGAGCATCGCCAGCGCGGCGGTGCCGTTGGACTCGAGGTTCGAGCCGGCATTGAAGCCGAACCAGCCGACCCACAGCAGCGAGGCGCCGATCATGGTCATGGTCAGCGAGTGCGGGGCGAGGAGGTCGCGGCCGTAACCGATGCGCTTGCCCATGATCAGGCAGCCGACGAAGCCCGCGATGCCCGCGTTGATGTGGACCACGGTGCCGCCGGCGAAGTCCAGGGCGCCCTTCTGGAAGAGGAAGCCGGCATCCTTGTTGACCGCGTCGAGGGCCGCCTGGGCGGTCGCCTTCGAGGCGTCGTCGGTGGCGGCGGCCAGCGCCTTGGCGGCGTTACCGACGGCGTCCGGGCCGGCCCAGTACCAGACCATGTGGGCCATCGGGAAATAGATGATCGTGACCCAGAGGATCGTGAACACCACCAGCGCGGAGAACTTCATCCGCTCGGCGAAGGCGCCGACGATCAGCGCGGGCGTGATCATGGCGAACGTCATCTGGAAGCACAGATAGGCGTATTCCGGGATCACGACGCCGTTCGAGAAGGTCGCCACCGTCGAGTTCGCGTCGATGCCCTTCAGGAAGGCCTTCGAGAGACCGCCGACGAAGTCGTTGAGGCCGCCGCCGTTGGTGAAGGCGAGGCTGTAGCCGTAGAACACCCAGAGCAGGCCGACGATCGACACGATCGCGAACACCTGGGTCAGCACCGACAGCATGTTCTTGGTGCGCACGAGGCCGCCGTAGAACAGCGCGAGGCCGGGGATGCTCATCATCAGCACCAGGGCCGAGGAGATCATCATCCAGGCCGTGTCGCCCTTGTTGGGGATCGGCGACGGCGGCGGCGAAGCGGCTTCCGGGGTCGGCGTCTGTGCGAGGGAGGGCTCGATCAGGAGGGCGGCGATGGCCGCCCCTCCCAAGCCGAGCATGAGGGCATGACGAAGTTTCATGGGCACGTGGCTCCCGGTCTTAAATCCGTGTTGTGTCAGAAGGTCTCGACATCGGCGGGCCCGGACGCGCCGGGCCGCGGATCAGAGGGCGTCGGCGTCGGTCTCGCCGGTCCGGATGCGCACCGCCTTCTCCAGCGGCATCACGAAGATCTTGCCGTCGCCGATCTGGCCGGTGCGGGCAGCCCCGGCGATGGCGTCGATCACGCTGGACGTCAGGTCGGAGGCGACGGCGACCTCGATCTTCAGCTTGGGCAGGAAGCTCACCGCGTATTCCGCGCCGCGGTAGATCTCGGTGTGGCCCTTCTGGCGGCCATAGCCCTTCACTTCCGTCACCGTCAGGCCGTGGACGCCGATTCCGGTGAGCGCGTCGCGCACCTCCTCGAGCTTGAACGGCTTGATGATGGCCATCACGATTTTCATGGGCGACGCCCCCTTCGAAGTCCTTGGGAACCGTTGCCGTCACCCGACTGCGGGATGGCCCGGCCCGGACCATCCGCAAGCTCGGGATGACCCGCGGTCGCAAGCCGCTATTCAAGGACTATGCCAGTCGCGCTTGGCTGGGAACATTTTCGCGGATCGTCATTCTGCCCATCGATTAGCCCGGATCGATCACATCCCGGGCAGACCCGGCGCAGGAGCCGCACAACGATCAGGCAAACTGCACGATTCCGTGCACACAGCGATGTTGCGGATCGGCAACGCACGCGTCGGATCGCGTTTTAATCCCGGATCGGGCGGATCAAACCCTCCTGGGCGACCGAGGCCACGAGGTTGCCGGCCCGGTCGAAGATCTGGCCCCGCGCGAAGCCGCGGGCGCCGCCCGCGACCGGGCTGTCCTGCGCGTAGAGGAGCCAGTCGTCGATCCGGACGGGCCGGTGGAACCAGAGCGCGTGGTCGAGGCTCGCGGCCTGGATCGCCGGATCGAACACCGAGCGGGCGTGCGGGATCAGCGAGACGTCGAGCAGGGTCATGTCGGAGGCGTAAGCCAGCACGGCCCGGTGGAGCGCCGGATCGTCCGGCAGCGCCGAGGCCGCGCGCAGCCAGACATTGAAGATCGGGTCGGGGGCCCGGCCGCCCGCGCCCGCGGGCAGGTAGCGGTTCAGGTCGACCGGCCGCAGGGCGATCGGCCGCTCGCGACCGAAATAGGCCGCGATCGCCTCCGGCATCCCGGTGCCGCCGGCGGCCGCCAGGGCCTTGCCGTCGAGGAGCCCCTCCGGTCCGGCCACCGCGGGCATCGCCGGCTGGTGCGTCAGGCCCTCTTCCACAACCTGATAGGAGACGGTCGTGGCGAAGATCGCCCGCCCGTGCTGGATCGCCTTGACCCGGCGGGTCGTGAAGCTCCGTCCGTCCCGGATGCGCTCGACCTCGTAGACGATCGGCGTCCGGGGGTCCCCGGGCAGGAGGAAGTAGGCGTGGAGGGAATGGGCCGGGCGGTCGTCCGGCACCGTCCGCGTCGCGGCGACCAGCGCCTGCGCCACCACCTGCCCGCCGAAGACCCGCCGCCAGCCCGTCTTGGGGTTCTGGCCTCGGAACAGGTCGACCTCCAGCCGCTCCAGATCGAGAATGGCGATCAGCTCGGCGACGGCATCCGTCATCGCGTCGGTGTTGGCGTCGGTCATGACCCGCGGGGTTTCCGTTCGTTGTCCGCGTGCGACATAGGCTTTTCGAATGCACCAATCCACGCGTCCCGCATGCGCGACCCAAGGAGATCCGCCACGATGACGGCCGAGACGCCCCGACCCGGCAGCCGCCGCCTCCTGATCGCCGGCGGCGGCCTGCCCAGCCTCGCCCTGGCCCTGGCGCTCAAGCAGGCCCATGGACCGGCGCTCGCCGTGACGGTGATCGATCCGGGCCGCGCCGATCCCGGGCGGCATCGCGGCCGCGCCTACGCCCTCGCGGCGGGCGGCCGGCGGATGCTCGACCGCCTCGGCCTGTGGCCCCGCGTCGCGGAGGCGGCCGAGCCGATCACCGAGATGGTCATCAGCGACAGCCGCCTCGCCGACCCGGTGCGGCCCGTCTTCCTGACCTTCGGCCGCGAGGCGGAGGACGACCGCGACCCCGGCGAACCCTTCGCCCACATGATCGAGGCGGAACCGCTGGCCGAAGCCCTGGCGGAGGCCTGCCGGGGGGCGGGGGTGTCGATCGTCGCCGCGGGAGTCATGCGCGCGGTGCCGGAGGGTGCGGCGATCGGTGCGGTGCTGACGACCGGCGAGACCCTGCGGGGCGATCTGCTGGTGGCCGCCGACGGGGCGCGCTCGCGGCTGCGCGAGGCGGCGCGGATCGGCTGGGTCGGCTGGTCCTACCCGCAGGTCGGCATCGTGGCGACCATCGGCCATGCCCGGCCGCACGGGGGACGCGCCGTCGAGCATTTCCTGCCCGCCGGCCCGTTCGCGATCCTGCCGCTGCGGGACGGCGGCCCCCTGGGGCACCGCTCCTCCATCGTCTGGACCGAACGTTCGGACGACGCCGAGGCCCTGCTGTCCGGCGGGCCCGACGAGGTGCTGGCCGAGATCGAGCGGCGGTTCACCCTGGATCTCGGGACCCTCGCGCTGGAGCACGGCCCGAGCCGGCATCCCCTGGCCTTCGGCATCGCCCGCGCCTTCCGGGCCGAGCGCGTCGCCCTGCTGGGCGATGCCGCCCACGTGATCCATCCGATCGCCGGCCAGGGCCTCAATCTCGGGCTCGCGGATGCCGCGGCTTTGGCCGAGGCCGTGACCGAAGCGCTGCGTCTCGGGCTCGATCCCGGCGGACCCGACGTGCTGCGCGCCTACGAACGCGCCCGGCGCTTCGACAGCTTCGCCATGGCGGCGGCCACCGACGGGTTGAACCGTCTGTTCTCAAACGACGCCCTGCCGCTGCGCCTCGCCCGCGACCTCGGCCTCGGGATCGTGGACCGGCTGCCGGGGCTCAAGCGCTTCTTCATCGGCGAGGCCGCGGCCGCGCGCGGATCGCGGCCGCGTCTGTTGCGGGGCGAAGCGCTCTGAGCGGGCGTCAGGCCCGCTCCGGAGCGGGACCGGACCCGGAGACGAGCGGGCGGTCGGCCTCCGGGGCCGGCCTCCCCCCGAGGGCCCGCGCGGCACAGATCGCCAGGGCGGCGACGACCAGTCCGGCGATCACGTCGACGAAGTAGTGGCCCCCGTCGATCGGCGTGGCGGCGATGAGAAGGGCGTTGACCAGGAGGGCCGGGAACCGCGCCGCGCGTACGCTCCAGAAGGCCCAGATGTAGAGGCCGCCCAAAGCCGCGTGGAAGCTCGGAAACGTGATGATGCCCTCGACACGATCGAGGGAGATCGTCCGGAGCGTGCCGTCGCGCAGGCCGGCCAGATCCGCGACATGGACGTCGGCCGCGGCCGGCTCCAGCTGGGGGAAGTCTGCCGGAGACAGTCCCAGGAACTCGAAGTTCGCCATAGCTGGCGTCAGCGCCGAGATGAGGACCGTCACGGTCCCGGCGATGGCGAAGGCGAGGACGAAGTCCTGCAGGGCCCGCAACCGGCCGCTGAAGCCCAGCAAGATGACCGCCAGCATGGTCTGCAGGATCAGGCTGCGATAGGCGAGCGAGAGCACCAGCCCGAGCCGCGGATGGCCGTCCACGAAGGCCAGGTAGGCGCGCCAGTCCAGACCGAGCCGCTGGTCCCAGGCGTAAAAGGTCGCGTCCCAGAGCGGCCCGCCGGTGCTCGCCACGGCGTAGGACAGGGCGGCCGCGCAGGCGCTGAAGGCGATGACCTGCGCCAGGCCGTCGAGCGTGGCCGCGATGCGCGGTTCGGGACGGCGCGTGCGATAGACCAGCGCCAGGGCTTCGAGGCCCAGGCAGGCGCCGAGAGTGACGAGCGCGCTGTCCCAGGCGAAGCGCAGCCCGGCGACCGCCATCCAGACGCCGGTCGCGACCAGCATGGCGGCGATCAGAGGCCAGCTGCCGACGCGGCCGCGGGGGCGCTCAGCGAACATCGGGGCCGATCGCGTGTGGCGCTGTCATCGAAGGTCTTGAGGCCGGACTGGCCGGGGATGGTCCCGCACAAGTCTTAAGGATCCGCATCGGAAAAGCCCGGCATCGCCGCGTCGACCCGGGCGCGTCGATCCGAGCCCGCAGGCGCCACCAGCCGGCCAGCCCGTCGACCACGCCCTCGGCGCCCCTGCGGACGGCCCGGATCGGCCCTCGCAGCGACAGGGCCGCCAGCAGGTGCAGCGGCAGACCGACGGCGGCCAGCAGCACCAGAAGACCCCACCTGTCCCAGTCCGGACGATACGGCGCCAGGAGCAGGAAGGCGCCGCTGACGATGTAGAGATCGAAGCTCGTCCGCCCCAGGAAGGCCGCCACCGCGCGCGGCGGACCGCGCAGCCGGCCCGCGACCGCCAGCATGAACCCGCAGCCCGCCACGGCCGTGACCGCGAAGAGCGCCGGGTTGCCGTACTGCCCCGTCGCGACATGGACGAAGTTCCGCGGCGCGCAGAGGAGGAGCACGGCCAGACCGCAGACGCCGAGCAGCGCAGACGCGTCGAGCGCGCGCCGGCCGAGCCGCCGGCCCGCGACGTAGAACGGCAGGGCGCCGAGGAGCGCGTGGATCTGCCAGAACGGGAAGGCCTGCGCGCTGCAGATCCAGGACACGGCCAGGGCGGCGCCCAGAACGACCCAATAGGCATGGGGAAAGGCCAGGGCGAGCGCGGCGGCGTAGACCACCCGCACCAGCCCCAGGGCGACCAGGAACCAGAGCACGCTCAGGCTGAGGTCACGGCCGCGCAGCATGTCGAGGAGTGCGCTCCCCGGCGAAACGGTGCCGTCGAGAAGCGGCGGGATCAGCGCGAGGGTGCTGAACGCCAGCGCCGTGAGGACGAGCTTCAGGGCGGAGAGGCTCGCCGCGGCGATATCCTCATCCCCCCTGACCCGGTCGACCATCCCGCAGAGCAGGAAGAAGAACGGCATGTGGAAGGCGTAGATGACCCGCCAGACCGCGAGGGCGGGCCCCGGGTTGGGCCCCGACGGGCCGTAGAAGACGGGCTGCAGGAGGTGGCCGAAGAGGACCAGCAGCACGGCGAGGCCGCGCGCGGCGTCGAGCTGCGTGTCGCGGTGTCGGGCCATGAGATCGGTTCGCGGCATCGGGAACCGGATGATGCCGCGCCATGCTTTAGCAAGCCGTATCACCCGCTTGCGGAATCCACCCTCGACGGCGCCCGCGCAGCGCCGCGCGTCGGGACGCACCGGCGGGCCGCGCCTTGATCTCAGCCGGTGACGAGGGCGCGGGCCCGGCGCAGCCAGCGCAGGGACGCCTCGATCAGGGTGGGGCTGCGATGCTTGAGGATCGCCGATTTCAGCAGCGTCCGGGGCACCTCCCAGAGCTGGACGGATCCCACGGGGAAATGCGCCACGTCGCCCGGCGTCAGGTGATGGCGCCGGCCATCCGCGTCGGTGATGAAGACCTCGCCGTCGAGGATGGTGACGATCTCGTCGGCGTGGTGGGTCCAGCGGAACGTGCTGGCCGTGGTGCGCCACAGGTAGACCTGCGCGCTCCCGTCATGGGTCTGCGCGACTTCCGCGACCTCGGTGACCGGATCGCCCGCGACGACCCAGTGCGCCGGGATCGGCGCCGGGGCAAAGGCGGCCCCGCCGGGCCGGATCGCCGTGCTGGCGACGGGACGCCCCTGCTCGTGCAGCCGGATCTCGGCGAAGGCGCCGGCGCCGACCAGAACCGGCAGGATGGCGGCGCCGACGAGAAACTTCTTCACGGTCAGCTCCGCACCTCGGCGCGCGGCCCGCTTTCAGGCGAAGACAAGACTATCCGCGCATTGCCCGCGCAGGGGTAGCGGCTCGGGCGACCCTGTTCCAGCACAACCCCAAGATCTTCTTGGGTCGTACTTAATGCGCCCGCGCCGGAGCGGACGCGGCCCGGGCCGCCCGTGCGATCCGGCTCAGGCCGCGTCGGCCCGGCGCTCCGTGATCCAGCGCGTCGCGTCGGCCCGCGGGGCGACGACATCGGTGTCGATGCGCAGTTGCGGGCTGTAGGCCGGATCCTCCGCGATGACGTCGCCCCAGCGGCGCAGGAAGCGCGCGATCTGCGAGCCCGGCGCGAAGCTGGTCTGCCGCGAGGCGCTCTCGTGATGCGCCATCTCGGCGAACGGCGTGTAGACGATGCGGTAGCCGAGTTGCCGCATCTTCAGGCACAGGTCGACGTCGTTGAAGTCGAGGGCGAAGGCCTCGTCGAAGCCGTTCACGGCCTCCAGCACCGCCTTGCGGGTGGCGAAGAGCGCGCCGGTCACCGCCGAGCAATCGCGCTGCGTCAGGGCCCAGTCGCCGTAGGTCGGCTCGGCCGCGTCCCGGTTGTACCAGGGGTGGGCGAACACGTCGAAGATGCCGCCGGTCATGCCGGCATGCTGGATCTTGCCCGTGGGAAACAGCAGCCGGCCGCCGACCCCGCCGACGCCGCGGTCCAGCGCGAAGGCCAGGAGCGCCTCGATCCAGCCGGGCCGGCGCACGACGAGATCGTCGTTCATCAGGATGACGAGATCCGTCTCGGCCGCGCGCCAGAGCGTGTTCATCTTGGCCGCGTAGTTGAACCGCTCCCCCGGAGCCCGGGTGGTCAGCAGGCGGGTCACGGCGAACCGGTCGGAGCGTCCGCGATAGATCGCGTCGTCGGCCACGTCGTCGCCGATCAGCACGCGGATCCTGTCGGCCGGGTAGGTGCTGCGGCCGAGGCTGTCGAGCAGGTTGATCACATGCGGCTTGGCGCCCTCCACGACGCGACCCTGATCGTCCTTCGGGCGGCTCTGGTTGGTCGGCACCACCAGGGTTACGCCGGGCCGCGCGTCGAGGGTCCGGCGGATCTCCAGCGTGTCCGCGGTCAGCCCGGGGGCGGCGCGCAGGGGCATGCCGGACGCGTCGAACCACCGGTCGAGGGCGTGGGCGCGGGCCGTACGCGTCGCCTTCGGGCGTTGCAGCGGCGAGGCGATCAGCGTTTGGGGGATCCGGTCGATCCCGATCCCGGCGGAGATCGCGCCGAGCAGGACGCGGAACCACGCGGCGCTGCCGTGGCGCTTCCCGAAATCCGGGCTCAGACCGGCCAGGGCCGAGACCCGGATGAGGAGCGGGAAGCCGATATAATCGTCGGCCATGAGGAGGGCCGGGTTGAAGGTCGGCTTGCAATGGACGCTGCGGACCTGACCCGCGCCGTCCACCACGGCGTCATCGCCGTAGAAGATGCCGATATCGGGCCGCTCGGCCATCGCGCGCGTGAGATGCGCCACGAGGTCGGGGCACAGCTCGGAGGCTGCGGGAGCCACGAACACGGCCCGGCAGGCGGGCATCTGACCGGCCGCGATCTGGCCGAGCCGGCGCTCGTCGAGGGGACGGACCTGCGCGTCGAGGGGCAGCGGCAGGATCGCGTCCGGCCACGGGAGCGTGCCCCACGAGGCCGACGGGGCCGGAACCGGCTTCTTCTTCAACACGGGTCGCGTCTCCGGGGAATCAGGACCGTTCGGCGGCGAGCAGGCGGGTGAGGCTCGCCTCCATAGCGGTCGCCACCGCGCCGATGGACAGCCGCTCGCGGATGCGCGCCCTTGCGGCGGCGCCGATCCGGGCCGCGTCGCCGCCGGTCACCGCCCGGGCCGCGTCGTTGAGGGCCCGGGTGAGGTCCGCCTCGTCCACCTGGCCCCATTCGGCGCCGCGCAGATACGGGCCGTAGGTCTGGTCGAGGGCCGTGACCTCCGCCTTCACGGGGAAGCCGCAGGTGGCGTCGAGGAAGTCGCGGCAGCCGCCGTAATCGGTGGCGACCACGACCTTGCCCATCTCCATCGCCTCGGCGATCGTGAGGCCGAAGCCCTCCGAGGAGTGCGACGAGGCGTAGACCGCGCAGAGGTCGAACAGTGCGCCGAGCTCGTTCTGGGAGAGCGGCTGGTCGATCACCACCACGTCGCCCGCCGTTCCGACGAGGTCGAGGAGCTTCTTGCCCTCCTCGGGCAGGTCGAAGACGTGCTTGGTCTTCAGCACCAGTTGCCAACCCGCCTGCCCGAGCCCGGCCGCCCGGAAGGCCCGGATCAGGGCGTGCGGGTTCTTGCGGGCGAGATAGCTCGAGCCGTCGAAGGCGTAGAGGATCACCCGCTTGGACGGGTCGATGGCGAAGGCCTTGCGCAGGTTCGCCTTGGCGGCGGCGCTCGCCGGCTCGCCGGCCTCGTTCTCGACCACGTAGGGCACGACGTCGACCGGGATGTCGGTGATCTGCCGGAAGATCGCCGCGCAGAACTCCGTGGGGGCCCAGATCGCGTCGAGGCCGTCGACGGTGGGCAGCCAGCCGCCGGGCACGTGGGAGGTCTCCCAGACGAACAGCCCGATCTTCAGCCGCGCCGCCGCGGCGATCGCCCGCTGCCGGTCGCTCATCAGCGAGTGCCAGCTGTCGCCGTTGAAGTGCACCAGCGCGACGTCCGCGGGCCCCGAGAAGGTCCGGGCCTGCCACGCGGGCGCCACCCGGGCATGGACGTGGAACGGCCGCTCCATCGGGTGGACATTCAGCGCGAAGGGCGCGCGGTGCAGGGCGCGGGCGTAGCTGCGGGCCGCGACGCCGAGCCCGTTGGCGTAGTTCATCGGTGAGACGAAGGCGACGCGCAGCGGCCGCTCCGGCGCCTGGGGCTTGCGCAGGTCCGCCCAGACCCTGCCGCCCGGATACGTGTAGGTCACGTCGAGCCGGTCGAGGTCGAAGCCGCGCTCGGCGATCGCCTCCCGCACCGCCGCCCCGCCGATCGCGGCGTGCTCGCCCAGCAGCGAGCGCTTCACGAACGGGAAGCCCTGGGCCAGCATGTTCTCCCAGTCGAACAGGGTGCGGTTGTTGCGCGGGTCGTTGACCAGCGACATGTGCTTGTTCTGGGCCGAGAACAGGCTGCGCATACCGAGGCCGGCGGCGCGCATCCGTCCCGAGAAGGTCAGCTCGCACTCGGTGATCACCGCGTTCTTGTCCGGCCAGTTCGCCACGGCCTGGAGGAACTGGCTGAACGCATAGGAGGACAGGCAGCGCTTCTTCAGGGCCAGGAAGAAGCTCTGGAGGTGGTGGCTGTAGTAGAAATTGTCGGCGAGCCCGATCACCGCCTCCGGGAAGGCGTCGATCTTGGCGAGCAGGCCGACGAAGTCGGCGCGGTCGAGGGGCCCGACGAGGCTGTCGTTGGCGAGGTAGAGCGTCTCGGAATCGAGGAGGTCGGTGTCCTCTAGGAGGACATGCGCCCAGGCGGCGAAGTCGAAGCCACGGTTCTCGCGGAGATAGACGGAGGCGCAGAGATCCAGGATCGCCTGGGGCACGGCGTTCTTGTGCTGGTCGGCGGCGATGATCAGGACGAGGTCGGTCCCGTTCTCCGCGAAGGCCCTCAGGTAGGGCTCGACATGGCCGCGGATCCGCCCCTCGGGGCAGTGGGTGATGAACAGGGCCGTGCGGCCGTGCCGGCGGGCCGTGCGCTTCAGGCAGGAGAGGCGCGCGTCGGAGGCTTCCGGCACAGCGGCGCCGGGAACGCGGCGGGTCAGGCGGCCGGCCTCCAGGCCGGTGGTGACGTAGTCGACCAGCGGGTTGAGGCCCAGCGCGGCGACCTTCGGGTAGCGGGCGCGGTACCAGGGCGCGTCGAAGCGCGGCGACGGGCTCGTCGTGCGCCCGCCATCGGCGAGGAAATGCGCCAGCGGGTTCTGCCCGGCCGCGTCGTCGGCCGCGCGGGTCGCCAAGTAGGTCTCGGCGTACCAGCGCGTGTCGAACCAGGGCCCGGGATCGAGCCCCTCGGCGGCGCCGTGCTCCAGGTAGTGGACCAGGGGGTTGAGGCTGTCGGCCCGGACCGCGGCGGATTGCGCCGCGTACCAGTCGGGATCGAAGAGCGGATGGGGCGCGTAGCGGCGGTAGCCGCCGGCCATCACGTAGTGCTCCAGCGGCTCGAGCCCGCTGGTCTCCGCCTCGGGGCAGCGCGCCCGGTAGAACGCCGCGTCGAACAGGCCCGACCGGCGGATCAGGTCGACATGCCGGGACAGGCCGGCGAATTCCTCCGGGTTGCGCAGGTAGCCCTGCTTCCGGCCGGTCTCGAAGAAGTGGCTGAGGGCGTTGCCGCCGGCCGCGCGGGCATCCGGGTAGCGGGACAGGTACCAGGCGGTGTCGAACAGCGGCGACGGGTCGGTGTCGGACCGGGACAGGAAATCGGAGAACGCCCGGGCGCGGTGCTCGGCGCCGCCGAGATAGCGCGCCGCGTACCAGTCCGGATCGAACAGGGGGTTGGGCCGGAGACCCGCCGCGGCGCCGCGGTCGATATAGTGGAGCAGCGGGTTGATGCCCTCGGCCCGGAGGCCGGGAACGGAATCGAGGTAGAGATCGCCGTGGAACAGCGGGTGCGGCCAGCGGCCCTCGCGGCCGCCATGGACCGCGTAGTGGAGCGCGGGATCGAGTCCCTCGCCGACGACGTCGGGATAGCGCCGCGCGTACCAGGCCGGATCGAACAGGCCGGATTCCTTGACGGCGCGGACGAGGTCCGCCTGACGGGGCTCGCTGCGGCGGCGGCGCTTCAGGCGCCGGGTCAGCGGGCGCGCGAGGGATTGCGCCGCACCGGCGAGGCCGGCCTTCTCCGACGATCCGACGACGAACACATCTCGAAGGCGCATGGTCAGGTCCGGATACGCGGGAAGCCCGCAAAGCTGCCCACGCCGCGATCCGCGAGAGACATCAGAGGGTTCGGCCGGCCCGGCGGTCGCGGGTGAGGACCGCCCCGGCTTGGGCGCCTTCCTAAAGGTCCGGGTCGCCGACGCCAAGACCTGCGCCCGGGGAGGCGGTTTCGCTTCGGGTTGTGGTGTCGGGTCCACGCCGCGATAGCGGCGCCGCGGACCGAATCATCCGGGCAAAATCGTGCGACGATGGCGTGCGGCGATCCCGACCTTGCCAGCCCGGCACCAGAAGCCCCACACTTGTCGGAATGGCCAGAGGGGCCCCCGGGGCTCCGGACAGGAGATGGATAGCGGCATGACGCAGGGGATCAGCCCGGCCACGACCCTCGACGACGGCATCGTGGCGACCGCGGAGAGCTGCCTCGCTGCCGTCGGCGCGGCCCGCGAGGCGATCCACGGGGTGATCTTCGGCCAGGAGAAGGTCGTCGATCTCGCCCTCGTGACCATCCTGGCCGGCGGCCACGGGCTGCTGGTGGGCCTGCCGGGATTGGCCAAGACCAAGCTCGTGGAGACGCTCGGCACCGTGCTGGGCCTCGACGCGCGGCGCGTGCAGTTCACCCCGGACCTGATGCCCTCCGACATCCTCGGCACCGAGATCCTGGAGGAGGATGCCGAGCGTCGCCGCGCCTTCCGGTTCGTGCAGGGGCCGGTCTTCACGCAGCTCCTGATGGCCGACGAGATCAACCGGGCGAGCCCGCGCACGCAGTCGGCCCTGCTCCAGGCCATGCAGGAGGGCCACGTCTCGGTGGCGGGCGCCCGCCACGACCTGCCGCGGCCGTTCCACGTGCTGGCGACGCAGAACCCGATCGAGCAGGAGGGCACCTACCCCCTGCCCGAGGCGCAGCTCGACCGCTTCCTTCTGGAGATCGACGTCGGCTATCCCGACCGCGCCGCCGAGCGGCGGATCCTGATCGAGACCACCGGCGTCGACGAGGCGCGGCCGCGCGCGGTGATGTCCACCGAGCAGCTGCTCACCGCCCAGCGCCTCGTGCGCCGGCTGCCCGTGGGGGAGGCCGTGGTCGAGGCGATCCTTGACCTCGTCCGCGCGGCCCGGCCGGATAGCGGCGACGCCCTGGTGAAGGACAAGCTCCTCTGGGGGCCGGGCCCCCGCGCCAGCCAGGCCCTGACGCTCGCCGCCCGCGCCCGGGCCCTGATCGAGGGCCGGGTCGCGCCCTCCGTGGCCGACGTGAAGGCGCTGGCCGAGCCGGTGCTCAAGCACCGCATGGCGCTGAGCTACACCGCCCGCGCCGACGGCGAGACCATCGAGGGCCTGATCGCCAAGCTTGCGGAGAAGCTCTGAGCCTTCGGCAGTATCGAGTGAGGCGGATGCCGGCGAACGTGAAGAACATGCGTGGTCCAAAGCCGTCGTCAGCGCGGAACCCCGCCGAAGGACTGCGCTGACGATGGTGGCGACGAACGCCCTCGACGCGGGCAGGCGCAGCCCCGGCCGGCGCGAGAGCGAGGGCGCGGCCGCCCTCTCCGACAAGATGCCCCGCCTCGTCCTGGAGGCGCGGCGCGTGTCGAGCCTGCTCGCCCACGGCCTCCACGGCCGCCGCCGGGCCGGGCCGGGCGAAAGCTTCTGGCAGTTCCGCCCCTTCGTCACCGGCGAGGCCGCCGCCCGGGTCGACTGGCGCCGCTCGGCCCGGGACGACCGGCTCTACGTGCGCGAACGGGAATGGGAGGCCGCCCACAACATCTGGCTGTGGATCGACCGCTCGGCCTCGATGGGCTTCGTTTCCGATCTCGCGTCGGCGTCCAAGATCGAACGGGCTCTGGTCCTCGGTCTGGCCCTGGCGGACGCCTTCGTCGAAGGCGGCGAGCGGGTGGGCCTCCTCGGGCTGACCCGTGCAAGCGCGTCGCGGGGGATCGTCGAGCGTCTCGCCCAGGCGCTGGTGGCCGACCCAGCGGGCCTCACCCAGGACCTGCCGCCCCGGGCCAATCCCGCCCGCTTCGACGAGGTGGTGCTCATCGGCGACTTTCTGACCGCGCCGGACCGGATCGCCGCCGCCGTGCAGAACCTCGCCGGCCGCGGCAGCCGCGGCCATCTCCTGATGGTGGTGGACCCGATCGAGGAGACCTTCCCCTTCACCGGGCAGGCGGTCCTGCACGATCTGGAAGGCGGTCTCAGCCTCGATATCGGCGACGCCGATGCCTGGGGCGCGCGTTACCGCGCCCGGATCGCCGAGCACCGGGCCGCCCTTGCGGCGATCACCCGCGGCCAGGGCTGGACGCTGACGATCCATCGGACGGACCGGCCGGCGAGCGAGGCGGCCCTGCGGCTCGCCACGCTGATCGCCGCCCGCGGCACGGAGTGAGGTGGCCATGCTGGGTCTGACCTTCGCCGCCCCGCTGGCGCTCGCCGCCCTGATCGGCCTGCCGGCCCTGTGGTTCCTGCTGCGGGTGACCCCGCCGCGCCCGCGGCGGATCAATTTCCCGCCGCTGAAGCTCGTCGCGGACCTGATGCCGCAGCGGCAGACCCCGGCGCGGACGCCGCCCTGGCTGCTGATCCTCCGGCTTCTGATCGCCGCCGCCCTGATCCTGGCGGTGGCCGGCCCGGTCTGGAATGCCGGGGGCATCGGGGCCGGTGGCGGCCGCAGCGCCCTCCTCGTGCTCCTCGACAACGGCTTCCCCGCCGCCCACGACTGGCGCGACCGGCTGCGCGTCGCCACCGACGCCGTGGAGGGCGCGGCCCGTGACGGCCGTCCGGTGGCGGTGATCGGGCTCGCCGACGCGCCATCGGCCTTCGAGGCGAAGACGCCGGCCGCCGCCCTGGAGCGTCTGCGCGCCCTGGCGCCGCGCCCGATCCTCCCCGCCCGCGACGCGCATCTCGCCACGATCGAGACGTTCCTGGACAAGAACCGGGGTGCCGCCCTCGTCTGGATCAGCGACGGCGTCGCCGGCGCGAACGATACGCGCTTCGCAAAGGGTCTCGCCGATCTCGCCGGCGACAAGGGCGCCGCCCTCACGGTGCTGCGCGCCGACAGGCCGCCGGCCCTGGCCCTCACCGCCACCGAGAACGCCGGCAAGCTCGTCACGCACGCCCTGCGGGCCGCGCCGAACGGGCGCGATACCGGTTTGATCCGGGCGCTCGACCAGAAGGGCCTGCCGCTCGCCGAGCGCGACTTCGCCTTCGCGGCCGACGCCACCGAGGCGGACGCGACCTTCGAGCTGCCGGTGGAGCTGCGCAACAGCATCAGCCGGCTTGAGATCGCGGGCGAGCGCTCGGCCGGCGCGGTGGTGCTGCAGGACGAGCGCGGCAAGCGGCGCCGGGTCGGCCTCGTCTTCGGCGGCACCCTCGACCAGGCACAGCCCCTGCTGGCGCCGACCTACTACCTGTCCCGGGCGCTTCAGCCCTTCGCGGACGTTCAGGAGCCGCGGGGCGCCAAGGGGATCGCCGAGTCGATCAACCAGCTCCTCGACAATCAAGTCTCGGTCCTCGTTCTGGCCGATGTCGGCGCGCTGGACGAGAAGACCACCGCCCGGATCGAGAGCTTCGTGAAGGAGGGCGGGATGCTGCTGCGCTTCGCCGGCCCGCGGCTCGCTGCCGGCAACGATCCGCTGGTGCCGGTGCGGTTGCGCCGGGGCGGCCGGACGCTCGGCGGCACCCTCTCGTGGGACAGCCCCAAGACCTTGGCGCCGTTCCCGCCCGAGAGCCCCTTCGCGGGCCTGACGCCGCCGGCCGATATCGGCGTGCGCCGCCAGATCCTGGCCGAGCCGGACGGCGACTTGCCGAACCGGACCTGGGCCTCCCTCCAGGACGGCACCCCGATCGTCACCGCGCAGAAGCGCGGCCAGGGCACGATCGTGCTGTTCCACGTCACCGCCGACACGACGTGGTCGAACCTTCCGCTCTCGGGCCTGTTCATCGACATGCTCCGACGCGTCGTGGCGTTGGCTGGCGCCTCGGCGCCGGTGCAGGGGGATCCTTCCCGGGCCACCGCGCCGGTGCTCGCCCCGCGGGTGACCCTCGACGGGTTCGGCGCATTGGGCTCGCCGCCGGCCTCGGCCACCGCGGTGTCGGCCGACTACGCCGACCGGGCGACCCTTGAGCATCCGCCGGGCTTCTACGGCCCGCCGGACGGAGGCATCAGCGTGAACGCCCTGAAACCGGATGATCGGTTGAAGCCCCTCGACGCCGCAGCCCTCGACGGCGCCCGGTTCGGATCCCTGGCGGGCGCCGAGACCCTGGACCTGCGACCGAGCCTGTTCACCCTGGCGCTGCTTCTGCTGGCCCTCGACACACTGGCGGGCCTGTGGCTCGGCGGCTTCCTGCGTCGCGGCGGCCTGGCGGCTCGCCTCCGCGGGCGGCCGGCCGCTCTGGCTCTCGGTGCCCTGCTCCTGCTCGCCGCCCTGCCGGTGCGCCCTGCCCAGGCCGAGGAGCCGCCGGCCAACCGGCCGAACGGCGTCGAATCGGCACTGGTCACGCGCCTCGCCTACGTGATCACGGGCGACGCCGCCGTCGACGAGGCGAGCCGGACCGGCCTCACCGGGCTGACCCAGATGCTCGCCGCGCGCTCCGCCCTGGAGCCGGGTGAGCCCGCCGGCATCGATCCGGCCAAGGACGAGTTGGCCTTCTACCCGCTGATCTACTGGCCGATCGCCCCGAACCGGCCGCAGCCCTCGGACGTGGCGATCCGCAAGATCGACGCGTTCATGCGCAACGGCGGGACCGTCCTATTCGACACCCGGGACGGGCTCACCGCCCGTCCTGGCGGTCCGCCCACCCCGGAGGCCGCGTATCTCCGCAAGATGCTGGCGACGCTCGAGGTCCCGGAGCTGGAGCCGGTGCCCCTCGACCACGTGCTGACCAAGGCGTTCTACCTGGTGGACAGCTTTCCGGGTCGCTACGCCACCGGCCAGACCTGGGTGGAGGCTCTGCCACCGGCCGCCGATGGCGTCGAACGCCGTCCCGCCCGGGCCGGCGACGGCGTGAGCCCGATCATCATCACGAGCAACGACCTCGCCGCCGCCTGGGCGGTGGGGCGTCGGGGCGAGCCGCTCTATCCCGTCGTGGGCGGTGACCAGCGCCAACGCGAGATGGCGTTCCGGGGCGGCGTGAACATCGTGATGTACACGCTCACCGGCAACTACAAGGCGGATCAGGTCCACGTGCCCGCGCTGCTGGAGCGGCTGGGGCAGTGACGACCGTCGCGACGTTCCCAAGGCCGCGCGTGCTCCCATCCATCGTCCTCGTCCTGAGGTGCGGCCGCGCAGCGGGCGCCTCGAAGGAGCCCTCCAGAGGTCTCGATAATCCCTGGAGCCCTCCTTCGGGGCCGCCGACGCGGCGCCTCAGGATGAGGGGATTTGATCGGTCGACCGCCTCGTCCCGCATACGCATCCCGGAGGCCGGACCATCATGCTGAGCCTCAGCTTCACCCCCCTCCTGCCCTGGCCGGCGATCGCCGTCCTGGGCGTCATCGTCGTCGTCCTGGCGGTGTTCGCCGTCCTGGCCCGGGGCCGGACCGCTCTGCTGCGCGTGCTCGTCCTCGCTCTCGTTCTGGCAGCGCTCACCAACCCGGCGCTGGTGCGCGAGGACCGGGAGCCCGTGAAGGACGTCGCCGCCATCGTGGTCGACCGGTCCGGATCCCAGGCCCTGGGCGACCGGCCGCAGATGACCGACGCGGTCCGTGCCGAGCTGCAGCGCCGGTTCGGTGCGCTCACCGACATCGAGCCCCGCTTCATCGACGTGCCGGATTCCAAGGACGGCGATGACGGTACCAAGCTGTTCACGGCTCTGAGCCAGGCCCTCGCCGACGTGCCGCCGGAACGCCTGGCCGGGATCGTGATGCTCACCGACGGCGTGGTGCACGACATTCCCGCCTCCCTGGCGCAGCTCGGCATCAAGGCGCCGCTCCACGTCCTCGTCACCGGTCATCCGGACGAGCGCGACCGGCAGATCAAGCTCCTGGAGGCGCCCCGCTTCGGCATCGTCGGCAAGGATCTGACGATCCGCGCCGAGGTCATGGAGCGCGGCGGGACCGGCCACGCCGTCGTCACCGTGCGCCGCGACGGCGAGGAGATCGGCCGGCGGGACGTCGCCACCGACAAGCCGTTCTCCCTCAACCTGCGCATCGAGCATGGCGGCCCGAACGTCGTCGAGATCGAGGTCGAGCCGCTGCCGGGCGAGTTGACCACGGTGAACAACCGCGCGGTCCTGCCCATCGAGGGAATTCGCGAGAAGCTCAGGGTGCTCCTCGTCTCCGGCGAGCCGCACCAGGGCGAGCGCACATGGCGCAACCTCCTGAAGTCGGACGCCAATGTCGACCTCGTCCACTTCACCATCCTGCGCCCTCCGGAGAAGCAGGACGGCACGCCGATCTCGGAACTCTCCCTGATCGCCTTCCCGACGCGCGAGCTGTTCGTCCAGAAGATCAAGGACTTCGACCTGATCATCTTCGACCGCTACGCCAATCAGAGCGTGCTGCCGCAGGCCTATTTCGACAACATCGTCCGCTACGTCCGCGAGGGCGGCGCACTCCTCATCGCGGCCGGGCCCGAATTCGCCGGACCGGCGAGCCTGGCGCGCACCCGGCTGGCCGGGATCCTGCCGGGCGACCCGGACGGGCGCGTGGTCGAGAAGCCCTACAAGGCGACGCCGACGCAGGTCGGCCAGCGCCACCCGGTGACCCGCGCCCTGCCGGGCTCGGATGCGAACCCGCCCGCCTGGGGCGACTGGCTGCGCATCGTGGAGGCGCGCACCCGCCCCGGCATCCAGCCGATCCTGTCGGGGGCCGAGGGGCTGCCGCTGCTCGCCCTCTCGCGCGAGGACAAGGGCCGGGTCGCCCTGCTCCTGTCCGACCACGCCTGGCTCTGGGCCCGGGGCTACCAGGAGGGCGGGCCGTATCTGGATCTGCTGCGCCGCCTCGGCCACTGGCTCATGAAGGAGCCGGCCCTGGAGGAGGAGGCGCTGCGCGCGCAGACCACCGGACGCGGCCGCGAGGTCCGGGTGGAGCGCCAGACCATGGCGGATCAGGCCGAGCCGGTCACCGTCACCGGTCCCACGGGCAAGGTGACGACCCTCACCTTGAAGCCCGGTGAACCGGGTCTGTTCACGGCGACCTTCGATGCGGAAACACTGGGGCTGCACACGCTGCGCTCGGGAAACCTCGTGGCCTTCGTCAGCGTCGGCCCGGCTAATCCGCGCGAACTCGCCGACGTGTTCAGCGACACCGACCGCCTGAAGGCCGTGGCCGACGGATCGAGCGGCTCGGTGCGCCGGGTCGCCGAGGCCGGCGGCGGCATCCAGGTCCCGCGCCTCGCCCTGGTGCGCGGCGGTCGCCTCGCAGGCAGCGACTGGATCGGCTTCCGGCCGAGCGACAGCGCCAATATCCGCGGCGTCGAGGTCTATCCCCTGGCACTCGGCCTCGCGGCGCTGGCCGCCCTGGCGGCCGCCCTGCTCGCCATGTGGCTGGTCGAGGGCAGACGGGGCCGGGCGGCGTGACAGGCCTTCGGATGGGGAATGGCCGTCGCTCGCGCCGGGCGGCGTGCGGCCCCGCATGGTCGACGGATGGCGGCCCGCGTCCTATGACCCCCTGATATTTTCGAGTTGTCCGCGCCCGCGCGGGCCCGATGCAACGGAGACAGCCTGCCCGTGACAGCGCAGACCGTGACTGGACGCCTCCTCGCCGCGACGCTCCTCCTCGCCTGCCTCCAGCTCGTTCCGGCCCACGCGCAGGAACCGGTCGCGATGCCGTCGACGCCGGCCACCCTGCCGGCCGCCAACGGCCAGTGGACCCACGCGATCACGCTGATGGGCCAGCCGAAATACGGCCCCGACTTCAAGCATTTCGACTATGCCGACCCGGCCGCGCCCAAGGGCGGGATGGTCCGGTTCGGGGCCCAGGGCGGCTTCGACAATTTCAACATCGTCGTCGCCGGCCTGAAGGGCGACCTCGAGAACGGCATCCAGCAGATCTACGATTCGCTGATGACCGAGTCCTCGGACGAGCCGTTCACCTCCTACGGCCTGCTCGCCGAGGCTGTGCGGATCGCCCCCGATCTCGGTTCGGTCTCGTACCGGCTGCGCGAAAACGCCCGCTGGCACGACGGCAAGCCGATCACCCCCGAGGACGTGGTCTGGTCTTTCGACGTGCTGAAGGCCAACAGCCCGTTCTACGCCGCCTATTACCAGACCGTGGCCAAGGCCGCGGTGACCGGGCCGTGGGAGGTTACCTTCACCTTCACGGAGACCGGCAACCGCGAGCTGCCGCAGGTGATCGGGCAGCTGCGCGTCCTGCCCAAGCACTGGTGGACCGCCCAGGACGCCAACGGCAAGCCGCGCAGCGTCACCGAGACCACCCTGGAGCCGCCGCTCGGCTCGGGCCCCTACCGGCTCGCGAAGTTCGAGCCGGGCCGCACCACGACCTACACCCGCGTCCCCGACTACTGGGGCAAGGACCTGCCGGTGAATGCCGGGCGCTACAACTTCGACACCGAGCGCTACGAGTATTTCCGCGACGGCACCGTGCTGGTCGAGGCGCTGAAAGGCGATCTCTACGACTTCCGCGTGGAGAACATCGCCCGGAACTGGGCGACCGCCTACGAGGATTTCCCGGCCGTGAAGGAGGGGCGGCTGATCAAGGAGGCCTTCCCCGAGCGCGGCATGGGCATCATGCAGGCCTTCGCGTTCAACACCCGCCGGGACAAGTTCAAGGACCCGCGCGTCCGCCGGGCCTTCAACCTCGCGATGAACTACGAGGAGATGAACAAGGCCCTGTTCTACGGCCTGTACAAGCGCATCAACTCCTACTTCTTCGGCTCTGAACTCGCCTCATCGGGCCTGCCGGAGGGCGAGGAGAAGGCGATCCTCGAGAGCGTCCGGGACAAGGTCCCGCCTGCCGTCTTCACCACGCCCTACGCCAACCCAATCAACGACGGCCCGGAGGCGGTGCGCAAGAACCTGCGCGAGGCCGTCGGCCTGCTGCGCGAGGCCGGCTTCGAGCTGCGCGGCGGCAAGATGGTCAGCAAGGCGACCGGCGAGCCGCTGACCGTCGAGTTCCTGGAGTTCCAGAACACGTTCGAGCGCGTGATCCTGCCGTTCTCCGCGCAGCTGAAGCTGATCGGCATCGACGCCACCCTCCGGGTGATCGATCAGGCCCAATACCAGAACCGCATCCGCAACTTCGATTTCGATGTCACCACGACGTCGTGGGGCGAGTCGCTCTCGCCGGGCAACGAGCAGCGCGAGTACTGGGGCTCGGCGGCGGCCGACAAGCCCGGTTCGCGCAACCTGATCGGCATCAAGGATCCCGGAATCGACGCCCTGATCGAGAAGGTGATCTTCGCCAAGGACCGGCACACCGTGATCGCGGCGACGCGGGCCCTCGACCGCGTGCTCCTGGCGCATGATTACGTCGTCCCGCAATGGTCCTCCGACCAGCAGCGGACGCTGCGCTGGAACCGGTTCGGCCACCCGGCGATCCTGCCGCTCTATGCCAGCTCCGGCTTCCCGACGACGTGGTGGTACGACGAGAAGCTCGCGGCCAAGACCGGGGCGCCCCGTTGACGGGCGGTCCCGGGTTGCCGACCCGGCGCGGGCTGGTCCTCGGCGCCGGCGCCCTGGCGGCGATGCCGCCGTGGCGCCGCGCCAAGGCGGCCGACGCCGCCGAGCGCCACGGCCTGTCCAGCTTCGGCGAGCTGAAATACGGACCCGACTTCGCGCATTTCGACTACGTGAATCCGATGGCGCCCCGCGGCGGGCGCTTCTCGGCGCAGCTCGCCGCGACGACCGGAAACCAGTCGCTCAACACCTTCAACACGCTCAACATCTACGTGCTGCGCGGCGACGGGGCCGCCGGCATGCCCTTGACCTTCGACAGCCTGATGGTCCGGGCCCTCGACGAGCCGGACGCCCTCTACGGGCTGGTGGCGCGCGCCGTCACGGTCAGTCCGGACGGCCTGACCTACACGTTCGCCCTGCGCCCGCAGGCGCGGTTCCACGACGGCTCGCCGCTGACCGCGCGGGACGCGGCCTTCAGCCTCAAGCTCCTGCGCGACAAGGGCCACCCCGAGATCGCCGAGGTGATCCGGCCCATGACCGATGCCCGGGCCGAGGGCGACGGGCGGCTGGTGGTGACCTTCGCGCCGGGCCGCGCCCGGGACCTGCCACTGTTCGTCGCGCAGCTGCCGCTCTTCTCCGCCGCCTACTACGCCGGCCGGGACTTCGAGGCCTCGACCCTGGACGTGCCCCTCGGCTCCGGGCCCTACCGGGTCGGCACGGTCGATCCGGGCCGGTCCATCGGCCTGGAGCGCGTGCCGGATTACTGGGCCGCCGAGCTGCCGGTGAATGTCGGCCAGAACAATTTCGACGCGATCCGCTACGAGTATTTCCGCGACCGCACCGTGGCGTTCGAGGCGTTCAAGAGCGGCGCCTTCACGTTCCGCGAGGAGTTCACCGCCCGGGTCTGGGCGACCGGATACGATTTCCCGGCGATGACCGAGGGCCGCGTGGTCCGGGAGATGGTGCCGGATGCCCGGCCGAGCGGCACCCAGGGCTGGTGGATCAACACCCGCCGCGCGGCGTTCCGCGACCCGCGGGTGCGCGAGGCGATCGGCCTGTGCTTCGATTTCGAATGGTCGAACCGCAACCTGATGTACGGCGCCTACACGCGGACGGCCTCGTTCTTCGAGAATTCCGACCTCAAGGCGACCGGCAAGCCCTCGGCCGAGGAACTCGCCCTGCTGGAGCCGTTCAAGGACCTGCCGCCGGAGGTATTCGGCGAGGCCTGGACGCCGCCGGTCTCCGACGGGTCCGGCCAGGACCGGGCGCTGCTCAAGCGCGCCGACGCGCTCCTGCGGGAGGCCGGCTGCACCCGCCAGGGTGGCAGCCTCATGCTGCCCGGCGGCCAGCCCCTGACCCTCGAGTTCCTCGACGAGGATCCGGTCTTCCAGGCGGTCACCCAGCCCTTCATCCGCAACCTGGGCCTGCTCGGCATCAAGGCGAGCCTGCGCACGGTCGACCCGTCCCAGTACCAGGCGCGGCTCAAGGATTTCGACTTCGACGTCACGCCGCGCCGCTACAGCAGCGGGCTCACCCCCGGCGCGGAGCTGCGCGAGACCTACGGCTCCCGATCCGCCGGGACCTCGGGCTCCAACAACCTCTCGGGGATCGCGAACCCGGCGATCGACGCGCTGCTCACCGCCGTCGCCGACGCGACGTCGCGGGCGGACCTGACCACCGCCTGCCGGGCTCTGGACCGGGTCCTGCGGGCCGGGCGCTACTGGGTGCCGATGTGGTATGCCTCGACCCACCGCCTCGCCCTGTGGGACGTGTTCGGCCGCCCGGCCACGCCGCCGAAATACGATCTCGGCGCCCCCGGGACGTGGTGGTTCGACGCCGACAAGGCCAAGCGGATCGGCCGGGACTGACGCCATGCTCGCCTACATCCTGCGCCGCATCGGCCTGATGATCCCGACCCTGTTCGGGATCATGCTGATCACCTTCACGATCGTGCAGTTCGCCCCAGGCGGCCCGGTGGAGCGGGTTCTGTCGCAGCTTCAGGGGCAGCGCGACGGAGCCATGTCCCGCGTCACCGGCGGATCGGGCGACCTCGGCGGCGCCAGCCGGCCGTCGGGCGGTGGCGGCGACGCCAGCTCCCGCTATCGCGGCGCTCAAGGATTGAGCCCGGAATTCATCGCCAAGCTCGAGAAGCAGTTCGGCTTCGACAAGCCTGCGCCCGAGCGCTTCGCCAAGATGCTCTGGGACTATGTCCGGTTCGATTTCGGACGCAGCTACTTCCGCGATGTCAGCGTCATCCAGCTGATCAAGGAGCGGCTGCCGGTCTCGATCTCGCTCGGCCTGTGGATGACGCTCCTGTCCTACGCGATCTCGATCCCGCTGGGCATCCGCAAGGCGGTGGCGGACGGCACGCAGTTCGACCGCGCGACCTCCTTCGTGGTGATCATCGGCTACGCGATCCCGGGCTTCATGTTCGGACTGATGCTCATCATCCTCTTCGCCGGCGGATCGTTCTACCAATGGTTCCCGCTGCGCGGGCTGACCAGCGAAGGCTGGGAGAGCTTCTCGACCTGGCACAAGGTGACCGACTACGCGTGGCACATGGTGTTGCCGCTCACAGCCCTGGTGATCGGCGCCTTCGCAACCTCGACCCTGCTCACGAAGAACTCGTTCCTCGACGAGATCCGCAAGCAATACGTGCTCACCGCACGGATGAAGGGGCTCTCCGAGCGGCGCGTGCTCTACGGCCACGTGTTCCGCAACGCCATGCTGATCGTGATCGCGGGCTTCCCCGGGGCCTTCATCTCGGCCTTCTTCACCGGCTCGCTGCTGATCGAGACGATCTTCTCCCTCGACGGCCTGGGCGAGCTGTCGTTCCGGGCGATCGTCGGGCGCGACTATCCGGTGGTGTTCGCCACCCTCTACATCTTCTCGCTGCTTGGTCTCGCGGTGAACCTGCTCTCCGACCTGATCTACGTCTGGATCGACCCGCGGATCGACTTCTCCGCGCGGGCGACGTGAAGATTTTCCAGGGCGCCCACACCATACGAAAGGATACGGATCGCTGAAATTTCTTCCGCATCCCGCGGGACAGAAAAGATTCACCCCGACCCAGACCCCTTCAACACGCATACGCCGGCTGACACAGACCGCCTTTGCTGGCAATGTCAGGGCAGGATCGATCCTGATCCGCGACTTTAGGCAGACGGGTCGTGGCATTGTCTTCTGGCGCAGGCTCGTCGTCGATGTCGGACCAGCACGAAAGCTTGGAAGCCGGGCCGCACCCCGCTCCCATTGCCGTCATCGGGGCAGGCTTCAGCGGCACGATGGCGGCGATACAGCTGCTCGCCCGCTTGCCGCCGCACCAGTCGGTTCTGTTGTGTGAACGGGCGGAGCGCTTCGGGAGCGGTCGCGCCTACGCCACCGGGAACCCCGACCACCTGCTCAACGTGCGCGCCGCCAACATGAGCGCCTATCCCGACCGGCCCTCCCATTTCGAAGACTGGCTTTCGAAGATCGCCGCGGGTGAGGCGGGCACCGGTGCCGGCAACCCCGCGATCGGGCAGGGACATGTGGGCATCTGGCGGACCCCGGCCGGGACCTTCGCGGCACGCGGGCTATACGGAGATTATCTGGCGGCGCTTCTGACCGAAGCGGTGACAGGCGGTTCGACGCCGCGGCTGCACCTGATCAACGACATGATCATCGACCTCGTGCCGGACGAGGACCGTCTGGTCATGGTTGCCGAGGGCGGCCGACGCGTCGACGTCGCGGGTGCGGTGCTGGCGATGGGCAACCTCGCCCTGCCCCAGGAACCGGAAAGCCGCTTCCGGGGCGATCCGTGGAAGCCGGAGCATGACGCGCGGCTGCATCCGGATCATCCGGTTCTCATCATCGGGACCGGTCTCAGCATGGTCGATGCGGTGATCAGTCTTCGGCGCCAAGGCTTTCGCGGGCAGATCATCGCGCTCTCGCGGCGGGGGCAGATCCCGGCCGTGCACGTACGCGCCGCCCCCTGGCCGCGTCCGGACTTCACGGCCGCCGAGACCCGTTCGATCACCCAACTTCTGGCCCGGATCCGCCGGGAGGTCGCCTCCGCGGCGGAGGCTCGCATCGCCTGGCATGGGGTGATCGACGCTCTGCGGCCGGTTACGGACGCCCTCTGGCTCGGCTTGCCGCCAGCCGACCAGGCGCGCTTCCTGCGCCATCTCCGCCCGTTCTGGGACACGCATCGGCACCGCTCCGCACCGCCCACGGGCGCGGCCATCGCCGACGAGATCGAAGCCGGCTCGCTTCAGGTGCTCGCCGGAAAGCTGGTGGCGATCGAGGATCAGACCGGTGAAGCGCGCGTCACGTACCGGCCGCGGGGGGCATCCGAACCCAGAACCCTCGGCGTGCAGCGCATCTTCGATGTTCGCGGCGTCGGACGGGTCGCGGATACGACCGACCCGCTTCTGCGCAATCTGATCGGTCGCGGCCTTGTCCGAGCCGGTCCGTTCGGCCTCGGTCTTGCCGTGCGCCCCGATCTGACGGTCCTGGGTGCATCCGATACAGCGGCGCGCCTCTGGACTCTGGGCCCGTTGCTCCGCGGCGCATACTGGGAATGCACGGCCGTGCCGGACATCCGCAACCAAGCCGTCGACCTGGCTCGGTCCGTCGCGGCGGCGCAGGAACCGTCCGCATCGCTTGAGCCCTCTGCACAGGCTTGAGAGTCGGTCCCGATCAGGTTGCCGAGCGGGGAGGGTGAGCGTCGAGCACCCGCGCCACCGTCAGTCGTAGTGTCTGGACACTTCGATACCCCACCGCCGCCGCCACAACCCGGGGCGGGCGTCCTTCGGCCGCGAGCGCCAGCGCACGGATCACCCGGGCCCGCGCCCGCCAATCACCGAAGCTGAGGCCCGTCTCGGCGCGGAACCCCCGGGTCAGCGTGCGCCGGCTCGCCCCGGCCCGGTCGGCCCAGGCATCGAGGTCGTCCTCCGAAGCCGGATTCTCGATCAGCTCCAGGCAGACCCGGCGCAGGCGTGCGTCGCGCGGAAGTGGCAGGGCGAGCGGCGTGGCGGGGGCCCGGCCGATCTCGTCGAGGACCAGAGCGGCGAGATGGCCGCCGCGGCCATCCTCTGCGTAGAGCACAGGCTCCTCGGCCAGCGCCGTGAGCGCGGAGGCGAGGAGCCGCGACACCGCGATCACCCGGCAACTCGCCGGGAAGGACCGAACCGCGGCGGGATCCAGATAGGCCGAGCACATCGAGACGGCGCCGTGGGTCGCGACCGCGTGCGGCAGCCGCGGCGGGATCCAGAGCGCGTGCCCCTCGGGAACGACCCAGGTGCCGTCCTCCGCGAACGCCATCATCAGCCCGGCCGTGGCGTAGAGCAGCTGCGCGCGGGGATGGAAGTGCCGGGCGAGATGCATCCCGGCCGCGTAGGTCTTGGGCATCACTGCGACCGGGCGCGGGACGTCCTGATAGTCGGCCGCCTCGGTCGACCGCTTCGCGGCGACAGGTGCCTCCGTCAACATTGGCCCGTTCGCATACATATCCGGCCCAACACCACCATCGGGTCAGGCTATCAGCGCGCAGTCCCGGAGGATACGCCGCGATGGATTCCGATACGCTGTCCCGCCGCACCCTGCGCTTCGTCAACGTCGCGCATGCCCTCGACCATTTCGTACTGCTGATCTACCCGACCGCCGTCATCGCCATCGCGGCCCAGACGGGGCTCGGCTACGGCGAGTTGATCGGGCTCGCCACCGGCGCCTTCGTGGCCTTCGGCCTGTGCTCCCTCCCGATGGGTTCGCTCGCCGACCGGTTCGGGCGGCGCAACATGCTGGCGGTGTTCTTCTTCGGTTACGGCCTGTCCTGCCTCGGCGTGGCGAGCGCCTCGACGCCGCTGGCCTTCGCCCTCTGGCTCTGCGTGCTCGGGCTCGCCTCGGCGATCTACCACCCGGTCGGCTCGGCCATGCTGGTGACCCATGCCCGCCGGCTCGGGCGCGATCTCGGCATCAACGGCGTCTGGGGCAATTTCGGCGCGGCCTCGGCTTCCGGACTCACGGCGCTGCTCGCCGCCACCGTCAGTTGGCGCGCGGCCTTCGTGGTCCCGGGCCTCGTCTGCCTCGCCTGCGGGGCCGCCTTCCTGGCCCTGGTGCCGGGCGACGGGGACGGCTCGGGCCAGAAGGCCGGCGGCGCGGCGGTGATCCCGGTCACCCGGCCCTGGGCGCTGCTGGCGATGTTCGCCCTGTCGATCTTCGCGGGCGGCCTGACCTTCAACCTGACGACGATCAGCCTGCCGAAGGTGATCGACGAGGGCGTCGGGCAGGCGCTGCCGCTGGCGCTCACCGGCTCCCTCGCCACCGGCGTGTTCCTGTTCGGCGCGCTGATGCAGTTGGCCATGGGCCGCCTCATCGACCGCTACAGCCTGCCGTCCCTGTTCGTGGCGCTCTCGGTGCTGCAGCCGGTGGGGCTCGGGATCGCCGCCCTCTCCACCGGCCTGCCGCTGCTCGCCGGGCTCGTGCTGGCCATGACGGCGATCTACGGGCAGGTGGTGATCAACGACGCGATGATCGCCCGCTACGTCCCGCCCGTCTACCGGGCCCGGGCCTACAGCCTGCGCTACTTCGTGGGCTTCACGGCGAGCGGCTTCGTGGTGCCGGCGATCGCCCTCCTGCATGACCGCGGCGGCTTCGCGCTGGTTCTCGGCGTCGCCTCCGCCTGCGGCGCGGTGATCTGGCTCTCGGCCCTCGGCTTCCTGCGGCTGACCCAGGGCGGCGGACAGTCCGCTCTGGCGGCCGCCGAGTAGCGCGGCGGTTTGCGGGTCCGGCCCGGCGCTGCTACGCGGCGCCGGTCCGAGCCGCGAGCAACCCGTGACCGATCTGTCCCTCGTCATCCGGCCCGAGCGGCCGGAGGATGCCCCCGCCATCGAGCGGCTTCATGCCCGGGCCTTCGGCCCCGGCCGCTTCGCCCGTACCGCCTACCGCCTCCGCGAGGGCGCGGCCGAGCGGATCGATCTCGGCATCACCGCCTCGGTGGGCAGCTTCCTCGTCGGCTCGGTCCGGATGGGGCCCGTGCGGACCGGGGCGACATCCTTCGTGATGCTCGGTCCGCTGGCCGTCGATCCGAGCTTCGCGGGCCGCGGCATCGGCGGTACCCTGACCCGCGCGGCGATCGAGGGGGCGCGGCAGGCGGGCGAGGGTCTCGTGATCCTCGTCGGCGACGCGCCCTACTACGCCCGCTTCGGCTTCACGCCGGTCCCGCCCGGGCGCCTGAGCCTGCCGGGACCGGTCGACCCCGCGCGCCTGCTGTGGCTGGAACTGGCCGACGGATTCAGCGCAGGCGCGTCCGGCCTCGTCGAGGCCCGCGGCGCGTCACTTTAAGGGACACCGCCGCGCGCCTCCGGCAGCGCGCGGGGGCCATGGCGGCGACGGAAACTGACGCCGTCGGCGAGCGCGAGCCCGTCAGGCCCGGCGGAGCGCCAGCGCGGCGATCAGCCCGGCGGAGAGGAGCGCCAGCGCCACCGGCGTCGCCGAGGTCGCGGGCCAGGCGGAGGCGGCCGCCGTGAACAGCGCCCCGAAGGTCATCTGCGTGAAGCCGTAGAGGCTGGAGGCTGAGCCGGCCGCGTGCGGATCGACGTTCATCAGCCCCGCCACCGCGTTGGGGCTGAGCAGGCCGACGCCCACCGCGTAGGCGAAGAGCGGCACGATCAGGCTGACGACGCCGAGCATCCCGGTGCGGTCCACGATCAGCAGCGTCAGCGCCGCGGCGATACAGAGGAGATTGCCGCTCCGCGCTGCCTTTCGGATCGGCACCCGGGTGGCGAGCCGGCTCGCCAGGACGGCCCCGCCGACCATGCCGAACACGACGATCAGGCAGTCGAATCCCACCTCCTGAGAGGAGCGCCCGAGCCGGTCCACGAGGAGGAACGGCGCCACGGCCAGGAAGGCGTAGAGGCTGGTCCCGCCGCAGGCCCCCGCCACCAGATAGGCGCGGAACACGGGGATCCGCACGAGCCGGAGGTACCCGGACAGAACCGCGACGAATCCCGGCAGCGCCACCTTGTGGCGGTTGGTCTCGGGCAGGGTGAAGACCACGAGCGCGCCCAGCAGGGCGACGAGGCCGGCCAGCACCACGAACACGGCGCGCCAGCCGAAGGCCTCGGTCACGACGCCGCCGATCGCCGGCGCCAGGGCGGGCGTGAGCGTCATCGCGGTGGTGAGGATCGCGAGCTTCCGGGCGGCGTCCTCGCGGGTGGAGACGTCGCGCACCATCGCCCGGCCGATCACCAGGGAGCCGCAGGCGCCGAGCGATTGCAGGACCCGGGCGACGAGCAGGACGCCGATGTTCGGCGCCGGGATCGCGAGCAGCAATCCGGCGAGATAGAGGCCGAGGCCGCCGATCAGGACCGGCCGCCGACCGTACCGGTCCGAGAGCGGGCCGTAGAGCAGCTGACCGCCCGCAAGCCCGATCAGGTAGACGGTGATCGTCAGTTGCGCGCCGGCGGCGTTGGTGCCGAGGTCCACGGCCGCCGCCGCCAGCGCCGGCACGAAGATGTGCAGCGCCACCGTCCCGGTCATGGTCACGGCAACGAGCAGCGGGAGGGGCGCCCGGCGCTCCTCCCCAACGGAACTTCGGTCAGCCAAGGGGTCCTACGCGGTTTTCAATCCGGCACGATGCCGGGGCGCGGCCGCCTTAGAGCAAGGGGCGCGCCCGGAGCCATGCCGGCGGAACGCGCCTGACACGCGAGGGGCGGGACCGTCCGGAGCCCCGCACCCGGCCCGTGCCTCTACTCCTTCGGAAGCGGCTGCGGGGTCGGCAGCGGCGCGTTCAGGTCCTTGGTCGGGCCGCCGACCTCGAGATCCTTCGCCCGGTCGACCGCCTCGGGATTGGCCTGCGCGGGCGGCTCCTTGGCGGCCGGCGCCGTCGGCGCGGTCGGCTCGGCGGGGATCAGGCTCGAAGGCTGACCCTGCTGGTCGCTGTCATGGGCGCCGGCCGGCGGAGCCGGGGCGTTGCGGTCGCTCGATTCGCCGGTCGTCCGCGGGCTGCCGGGCGACTTCGCCTCGACCGGCTTGGCGGCGCCGGTATCGGCGGGCTTGGCCGGGCTGTCCTTGCCTTCGGACGCCTTGCCGGCGGCGGGCTTGTCGGCGGACGGCTTCTCGGCGGGCGCAGCCGCGGGCTTGTCGTCAGGCTTGGCCGCCGCAGGCGCAGCCGACGGGGCCTCGTCCTTCTCGACGGCGGGCAGCGGCTTCGGCGTCTCGGCCAGGGTTCGCAGATAGGCGATGACGTTGGCTCGCTCCTGCGGCGAAGCGATGCCGGCGTAGGCCATCTTCGTGCCCTTCACGTAGCCCTTCGGGTTGGTGAGGAAGCCGTCGAGGTCGGCATAAGTCCACGTGCCGCCCTTCTCCTTCAGGGCCGCCGAATAGTCGAAGCCCGGATGAGAGGCCTTCGGCCGCTCCACGACCCCGTACAGGTCGGGACCGACCTTGTTCGGGCCGCCCTTCTCGAAATTGTGGCAGGCATGGCAGGCCTTGGTGCCGGCCTCGCCCTTCTCGACATTGGCGCTGGCGAGGCGGACGGCGATCGGCTCGACCTTGGCCTCGGGCGCCGCGGCGGCGGCCTCGGGCTGCGGCTCGGGGAGGTCGTAGCCGGCGTTGCCCGCCGGCTTCGGGTGGTAGATCAATTCGGCGACGAAACCCGATCCGGCCGCGAACAGAAGGGCGCCGAGGACCGCACCCAGGACCTTGTTCACCTCGAACGAGTTCATGCTCTTCTCGCAACTCGGCCGTGCCGATCGCGCGCCTGACACGGGCGAGCGGGCTCGGACACCGGACATTGGAAGATTTCGAGGTTGCCTTAGCGGTTCCGGGCGGCTCCTGACAATGCCACCAGAGGGCTCCGCGTCGCTCCAGCGCAGGATTGTTCCACTGAATTGCCCAGCTTGTCACCGAGTGGCACATTTTCTCCACTGCGCTCCGGCCCGTCTCCGGGGGGACGACAATCGGGGGCCGGCCTGTTAAGCAGCCGGCCGCCTGCCGCCGCGGCCCCGATCCGCGCATCCGGATCCGAATCTCGATGTCCGATCCCCTGGTCCTGATCCCGGCCCGCCTCGCCGCGACCCGCCTGCCGAACAAGCCGCTGGCCGACATCGCCGGCGAGGCCATGATCGTCCATGTCTGGCGCCGGGCCATGGAGGCCGGCATCGGCCCCGTGGTGGTGGCCACCGACACGGCAGAGATCGCCCGGACGGTCGAGGCCGCGGGCGGCCTCGCGGTGATGACCCGGGCCGATCACCCGTCGGGCTCCGACCGCCTCGCCGAGGCGCTCGACATCGTCGACCCGGAGGGTCGCCACGACGTGGTCGTCAACGTCCAGGGCGACCTGCCGACCATCGACCCGGCGATCATCGGCGCCTCCATCGTGCCGTTGGCCGACCGCACCGTCGACATCGTCACCCTCTGTGCGCCGATCACCGACCCCCACGAGGCCGACAACCCGAACGTGGTCAAGCTCGTCGGCCACATGGTCGGTCCCGGGCGCCTGCGCGCCCTGTACTTCACCCGCGCCCGGGCTCCCTGGGGCGACGGGCCGCTCTGGCACCATATCGGCCTGTACGCCTACCGGCGCAGGGCGCTCAGCCGATTCGTGGCCTTGCCGCCCGGCGAGCTGGAGATGCGCGAGAAGCTGGAGCAGCTGCGGGCGCTCGAAGCCGGCATGCGCATCGACGCCGCCATCGTCGACGACCTGCCGCTGGGCGTCGACACCCCCGCCGACCTGGAGCGCGCCCGCGCCCTGCTCCAGAGCCGGCGCCTGAACTGACCCGACCAACGAATCCAGACCGCCATGACAGACCGCACCATCGCCTATCAGGGGGAGCCCGGGGCGAACTCGCACATCATCTGCGCGGAGGCGTATCCGGACTGGACGCCGTTGCCCTGCCCGACCTTCGAGGACGCTTTCGCGGCGGTGACAGAGGGGCGCGCCCAGCGGGCGATGATCCCGATCGAGAACTCGATCGCGGGCCGCGTCGCCGACATCCACCACCTGATCCCGATCTCGCCGCTGCACATCGTGGCCGAGCACTTCCTGCCGATCCACTTCCAGCTGATGGTCCTGCCGGGCACGCAGCGCGAGGCTTTGAAGAGCGTCCACAGCCACGTCCATGCCCTGGGCCAGTGCCGCCGGATCATCCGCCGGCTCGGCCTGAAGGCCGTGGTCGCCGGCGACACCGCCGGGGCCGCCCGCGAGATCGCCGAGATCGGCGACCCGAGCCGGGCGGCTCTGGCGCCCGCACTCGCCGCCGGAGTCTACGGCCTCGACATCCTGGAGCGCGACGTCGAGGACGAGGCGCACAACACCACCCGGTTCGTGGTGTTCTCCCCGGAGCCCCAGCCGGTGGAACAGGGCACCGTGCCCTGTGTGACGAGCTTCGTGTTCCGTGTGCGCAACATCCCGGCCGCGCTCTACAAGGCGCTCGGCGGATTCGCGACCAACGGCGTCAACATGTCGAAGCTCGAGAGCTACATGGTCGACGGCGAATTCACCGCCACGCAGTTCTACGCCGAGGTCGACGGCCATCCGGACGATCCGGGCCTCAGCCGGGCGCTGGACGAACTCGGCTACTTCTCGCGCGAATTGCGGGTGATCGGCACCTACCCGGCCCACCCCTTCCGCGAGATGGCGCGGCCGGCGGCGGAGTGATCCTCACTCCCGCCGGAGCACCCGGTCCACCGCCAGATCCGACCAGAAGCCCGGCCGGAAATCGCGCTTGAGCGCCTCGGGGTCGTAGACGGTCTCGACCCAGGTCAGGAAGTCGAGCCCCCTCGCCTCGCCCTCGATGCGATACCGGGCGAAGAATGCGTCGAGGATGCCGGTCTTGGCGAAACGGAGATGGCCGTAGCGGGCGGAGAGCTGCCGGGCGGCCTCCGCCACCGGGCGCCCCTCGTGCAGGATCAGGTAGAGGGCCGAGGCGAGGCCGGCCCGGTCGGCGCCGGACTTGCAGTGCATCACCGCCGGGTACTCGATGCCGGCGAAGAAGGCCTTGGCGCCGAGGATGGTGGCCCGGTCCGGCGCTTCCCGCGAGCGGAGCACGAACTCGACCAGCTTGAGCCCGTGGCGCTCGCAGGCCTCGCGCTGCAGCGGCCAGGATCCGTGCTCGCGCCCGCCGCGCAGGGAGATGATCGTCCGCACGCCCTCGGCCCGGAAGCGGGCGAGCTGATGGGGGCCGGGCTGGGCCGAGCGCCAGAGGGCGCCGGAGCCGACGCGGTGCCGGTTGAGATAGGCGAGGCGGAAGACGCCGTGGTCGATCAGCAGCATGCTGGCCCAAGCCATGAGCCGGTCGCCGGGGCCGGCGATCGGCCGCTCGAAGCGGGCGATCCGGGCCATGCGGCGCGCGTAGCGCCTCTCGGGCTTGAGGAAGCGGTTGAACAAGGCCGTGCTGCCGGGGGAACCGAGCCCGGGCTCTATCAGCCGCCCGCCGGCCCGGCAATTCGCGGGCCGGCGGGCCGGCACCGGCATCACGCGACGTCACGCGACGTCACGCAGGCCGACGCGACGCGGCGCCATTCTTGCCTTCACTCCGCCTGGATCGGCATCGAACCTGCGCGGGCCGCGCGGGTTATCCGCCGGTCGGACGACGGGAGGCCCGAAGCCCATGAGCACGCGCACCACGAGCATCCGCCGGGCCCGCGAGGCCGATCTCGGCGGCTTGTCCAAGGTGTTCGATGCCTCCTGGCGCGAGGCCTATCGCGGCATCATCCCGGGCGTCGCCCTGGAGCGGGTGATCTCGACCCGGGACAGGGCCTGGTGGCAGAGCGCCCTGCGCCGCGGCCGGCCGATCGCGGTGGTGGAGACGGGCGAACTCGTCGTCGGCTACGCGGCCTACGGACGGACGCGCAGCCGGGCGCTCGGCACCGAGGCCGAGATCGACGAACTCTACCTGTTGCCGGAGTATCAAGGCGTCGGCCTCGGCCGGCGCCTGTTCCGGGCGGTGCGCAACGACCTCGCGGATCACGGCCTCACGCGGCTGGGCGTGTGGAGCCTGGAGGACAATGTCCGCGCCGGCGCCTTCTACGAGGGGCTCGGCGGCGTCGCCGGCCCGCGGGCGCTGGACCGCGTGGCGGGCATCCCGCTCCCCAAGGTGGGCTTCCTGTTCGGCTAACGTTTTCCAGCGCTCGTTGCCGGGCCGCACCATCGGCCGATTTGCTTTGCCAAGCGGCGCCACTAAGAGATCCGGGAAGCGGACGAGACCGCATTCCGGAAGCGACACGCCATGAAGATCGACGCCATCCCGCTCGGCAAGAAGCCGCCGCACGACGTCAACGTGATCGTCGAGGTGCCGCTCGGCGGCGAACCGATCAAGTACGAGATGGACAAGGAATCCGGCGCGCTGGTCGTCGACCGGTTCCTCTACACCCCGATGTTCTATCCGGGGAATTACGGCTTCATCCCCCACACCCTGTCGGGCGACGGCGATCCCTGTGACGTGCTGGTGGCCAACACCCGCGCCGTGCTGCCGGGCGCGATCATCAGCGCGCGTCCCGTGGGCGTGATGGTGATGCAGGACGAGGGCGGCGAAGACGAGAAGATCATCGCGGTGCCCTCGCGCCACCTGACCAAGCGGTACGACCGGGTCGAGAACTACACCGACCTGCCCGAGATCACGATCCAGCAGATCCAGCACTTCTTCGAGCACTACAAGGATCTGGAACCCGGCAAGTGGGTCAAGTTCGTCCGCTGGGGCGACAAGGAAGAGGCCCACCGGCTGATCGAGGAAGCGATCGAGCGCGCCAAGGCCAAGAAGTAAGCGGGCCGGCCGCTCCCGCCCGGGAGCGGCCCATGTCCCTCAGCCGTCGATGCGGCGCAGCCCGGCCTTGTAGCGCCGGGCATTCTCCACGTAGCGCAGGGCGGCCTGCCGCACCCCCTCGACCGCGGCCTCGTCGAGGGTGCGCACGGCCTTGGCCGGCGCCCCGACGATCAGGCTGTGATCCGGGAATTCCTTGCCCTCGGTGACCAGCGCGTTGGCGCCGATGAGGCAGCCGCGGCCGATCCGGGCGCCGTTCAGGACCGTCGCCCCCATGCCGACGAGGCTGCCGTCGCCGATGGTGCAGCCGTGCACGATCGCGCCGTGGCCGACCGTGACGTCGCTGCCGATGACGAGGGGAAACCCGGGATCGACGTGCATGATCACGCCCTCCTGGACATTGGTGCGATCGCCGATGCGGATCGGCTCGTTGTCACCGCGCAGAGCCGCGCCGAACCAGATGCCGACATCGAGGCCGAGATGCACGCGGCCGACCACCTGCGCGTCGGGCGCGATCCAGACCCGGGCGGGGTCGGCGAGGTCGGGGACGTGATCGTCGAGGGCGTAGAGCGGCATGGCGGCCTTTCGTGGGGATCGGGCTTAACGGCCGCGCGATGCGGCCGGGATCGCGACGGATGACGCGCATCGCCTGTCGCGGGAATGGTACGGCGCGTCCAGGCTGCCAATGCTAGGCTGGTTCCGCAAGCAGCCTCGACCTGGACGGGAAACAGAGATGGCGCGATTCCCGGCTCTGATCGGTCTGACGGTGATCCTGCTGACGCAGGGGGCGGGGGCGGCGGACCTGCGGGAGCGGTCGCCCCTGGGCCGGTTCCGGGCGACCTGCGAGGATCTCGCGACCTTCTGCTTCGCCGATGGCTGCGGCGGCGACCAGATCGCCGCGGCTCAGGGCTGCCGGGCGCGCTGCCCGAGCGCGTCGATCATCGATGTCGTGCCGAGCGTCTGCCGGCCGCCCGACGTCCAACCGGCGATAGGTCTCCGGCGCCGGGGCTGAGTTTCCGTCGCGTCCGGTCTCCGGGAGAAAATTCCGCCCGCTGCGGCAACGAAACGCGGAGCGCGGCATTGACCGGTCTCGGACAGTTGAACAACGGGGACGCGCACAGATGCTCGTGAACGCGCGCGAGGCCCGCCGTCGCACTCTGCTGACAAGCAATCTTCACCCGCCCGAGGGCGGCCTGAACGCCGATCCAATTCTATATGGTGTCGCCGCGGGTTTGGCCTCGCTGTTTCCGCCCGTAACGGCGCAAGCGCAGGATCGTTCCGAGCCGCGCGGACATGCCGAGGGTGACCGGCCCGGGGACAGGACGGCGTCCCGGTAAGACGCCGCCAGCGCCGCCTGTCAGGAAGCCAGTCGCGCGAGAAGGAGCAGCGTCGCCACAGCCGGCACGGCGGTGGCGAGCCATAGGGCGCCGGGATGAAACCCCTCGGGCCCCGTGAAACGGAGGCTCCGCGTCACCGTGGGACGCGAGCGGTCCCCGCGTCCGATCCCGATTCCGACTGGCATCCGTGGCCTCCTCGATACACGAGGAATGAGCCCCGACGCCCCTCAAGGCCGTCTGAATCGGCGACCGCCATCATGCGGCGTGGTGAACCGCTCCTTAAAGGGCGCGGTCGAACTTCAGCTCGCCGTTCGGGCTCTTGAGCACGAGCTGCGAGCCGACCAAGTCCCACACCGCCGAGGTGCGCAGGGCGATGAAGAACGCCTGCTCGGCGGCGGCGAGGCCCTTGTCGCAGCTCTTCTTGGTGAGTGCGAGCGGGCCCACGGCGATGTGCTGCTCCTTGAGCGGGAATGCGGTCGCCGCGAAGGTGTTGCAACCGCCGTAGCCGCGGGCGCGGTACTGCTTGTCGATGATGAAGCTCGGCCGGTCGCCACCCGTGAAGGGCTTTCCGTTGAGGCTCACGGCGGTCCAGGTCGAGTCGAGCGGGAAGATCTTCTCGCTGGCCTTGGTCCCCGGCACGTACTGGGGCTTCTTCTCCTCTTCGCCGCCGGGGCGGCGATTGCCCCGGCCGAAGCCCGTCGGCGAACCGCCCATCTGGGCCTGCGCCTGCGTCACCGCGGATAGGTCCATGGCCAGCACGGCACAGGCCAAGCTCGCGATCAGCACCCCTCTCATCGTCCAGTCCCCATGTCGCGCGCACCGCGCGCAGGTTGTCCCGGTCCGGAGGCGCCACGCCGGCCGCGCAGCACGGCCCCGCGAGAGACCGCTCCGAATCCTTGCGCCTTGGCGGATGCGACAGGATTTCAGCACAATTATGGTCGCGCTCCGACCGGATGTGCCCGGAAACGATCCGCGACCGCAATCGTTGTTGATGATCGCCGAGGAGGAGAGTGAGCGTGGCAGGATCGGACGAGGGCGCACAGAGCGGAACGCAGGCGCCCATCATGAGCCCCGCGCAGTCGCGGGCGGCCCGTGGGCTGCTCGGCTGGTCGCAGGCCGATCTCGCGGGCAAAGTCGGCCTGGACGAGCACTTCGTGCGGGATTTCGAGGGCGGCTACAGCGACCCGCCGAGCGGGCAGATCGAGGCCCTGCGGAGCGCCCTCAGCGCAGCCGGCGCGGTGTTCACCGACGCTCCGACCCTCGGCGTCCACCTGGCGGCCGGACCGGGCGTCGACGAGGGCACCCGCGCCGACGCGCTCACCACCGAGAACGATCGGTAACGCGCGCCGGAACTCCGGAACGCGCCGCTCATGGCGTGTTCAGGCGCAGGATCCGAGAACCAGGGACGCCCGACCCCGCGCACCGTCCTTGGAGCGTCCCGTGATCGATCTCGTCAGCAGCCCGTCGCCGCGCGACCGGCGTCCTGTCTTCGAACGGACCGGAGGCCAGTGATGCGCGCCGACACCTTTCTGGCCGCCGCCGACGCGTTGCCCCTGGCGAGCCTCGATGCCCTCCTGGGGAGCCGGGGGCTGGTGGTCGTCGCGCCCCACCCCGATGACGAGAGCCTCGGATGCGGCGGCCTGATCGCAGCCGCCCGGGCGTCCGGGCGGCCCGTTCACCTCGTCGTGGTCAGCGACGGATGCGGCTCGCACACGCAGTCCCGCCTCTATCCGCCGGAGAAGCTGCGCGCCCTGCGCGAGGCGGAGACGCAGCGGGCCGGAGCGGTGCTCGGCCTCGGATCCGGGGACGTGACCTTCCTGCGCCTGCCCGACGCGCATGTCCCGAGCGACGGGCCGGAGGCCGACGCGGCTGCGGCGGCCGTGGCCCGCGCGGCCGCGGCGATCGGGGCCGGCGCGGTTTTCGTCACGTGGCGCCACGATCCCCATTGCGATCACAAGGCGGCCGCTGCGATCGTCGCCCGCGCCCGACCGCAGATGCCGGGAGTCCGGGTCTATGAGTATCCCGTCTGGGGCTGGACCCTACCGCCCGAGACCGAGGTCGGCCCAAGCCCGACCGGCCTGCGCCTCGACGTCTCCGCCTATCGCGAGACCAAGGCGCGGGCCGTGGCGGCGCACGAATCGCAGACCACCGACCTCATCGCGGACGATCCCCAGGGCTTCCGGCTCGAGCCCGCCATGATCGACCGGCTCTGCGGTCCCTACGAGCGCTTCGTCGCGATCCCCGCATGACCCGGCGGACCCAGACCCTGCCGGAGGATTACTTCCGCGGCATCTACGCCAGCGACCCGGATCCCTGGCATTTCACCTCCTCGCCCTACGAACGCGAGAAATACGCGGCGACGCTCGCGGCCCTTCCCCAGCCGCGCTACCGGTCCGCCTTCGAGCCGGCCTGCTCGATCGGCGTCTTCACCCGCGCCCTCTCGGAACGCTGCGCCCGGCTCCTCGCCACCGATCTCGTCCCGGCCGCCGCGGAGGCCGCCCGGGCGCGATGCGCGGATCGTCCCCATGTCGAGATCCGGCAGGGGACCATGCCGGCGGACTGGCCGATCGGGCCCTTCGACCTGATCGTCCTCTCCGAGTTCCTGTACTTCCTGGCCCCGCCGGATTTCGCCGAGCTCGTGCGCCGGGCCGGCGAGACGATCGCGCCGGGCGGGGACATCGTTCTGGTGCACTGGCTGGGCGAGACCGATTACCCGCTTTCGGGCGATGGTGCCGCCGATGGCTTCATCCGCCTCTCCGCCGCCTTCGCCCAGGTCCTGAGTCAGTCGCGGACCCCCGATTATCGGATCGATGTCCTGCGCGCCGGAGCCGCCTCGTGAGCATCGCGGTCATCACGCTCAACAAAGGTCGGCGCGCACACCTGACCCGCCTGCTCGACGGTCTCGGTCGCGGCGATCCGCCCGATCGCTGCGTCGTCGTCGAGATCGGCGGCGATGAGGCGCCCTACCCGGCGCTGCCCTTCCCGGTGGAGCGCGTCGCGTTCCCGCATGCCGGCCTGCCCCTCGCGGCGGCGCGCAATGCCGGGCGACGGGCGGCCCAGGCCGAGACGCTGATCTTCCTCGACGTTGATTGCATCCCCTCGGCGGGGCTCGTCGCGGGCCTGTCGCGGGCGGTGGCCGAGCAGGACGGCCTGATCTGCTGCGAGATCGGCTACCTGCCGGCCGGCGCGGTGGCGGATGGATGGTGCGCGGCGGATCTGGAGCGGTTCGGCCAGCCGCACCCGGTGCGGGCCTTCCCGTCCGCAGGCGTGGTGGCGCCGGCACCGCAGGCCGGGCTGTTCTGGTCGCTCGCCTTCGCGGTGCGCGCCGAGACCTATGACCGCCTCGGCGGGTTCGACGAAACCTTTTCCGGCTACGGCGCGGAGGACACCGATCTGGCGTTCCGGGCGGAGAAGGCGGGGGTGCCGATCCTGTTCCTGGGAGGCCCCCGGGCCTACCACCAGCATCATCCGGGCTACGACCCGCCCCTGCAGCATTTCCGCGACATTGTCGCCAACGCGGCCCGCTTTCACGACCGGCACGGGATCTGGCCGATGGACGGCTGGCTCGACGGGTTCGCCCGGCTCGGGCTGATCGGGGCGGATCGGTCGAACGGGATCGTCATCCATCGCGACCCGACTCCGGACGAGATGGCTGCGGCGCGGCTGCCGGACGATCGGCCGTTCTAGGGCCGTCGCGGCCGCCGCGCCGCAGAGTTTGTCCCTTCTCCCGAAGAGACTGGTGAGGGGTGAACCCGCTCCGGGGCCTTCTCCAACCCTCATCCGAACCTGTCACGCGGTCACGGGCTTGCCCGCGATCCGCTCCGATCTGCCCCGGGGCCCGGCAAGCCCGGCCCCGGTCATGCAGCTGCTTGGCGCGCCGTTCGGGCGGCCTCAGCCCTTCATGGCGTTCGCCTTCTCGATCAGCGCTTCGGCCATGCGGATCGAGGCGATGTCGATGAGGCGTCCGTCCAGGGACACGGCGCCGCGGCCGGCCTTGGCGGCCTCTTCCATGGCCTCGAGAATGCGGCGGGCCTTGGTGACCTCGGCCTCCGAGGGGGTGAACACCTCGTTGGCGAGATCGATCTGCGACGGGTGGATCGCCCACTTCCCTTCGAAGCCGAGGGCGGCGCAGCGGCGGGCCGCCGAGCGGTAGCCGTCCGGATCCGAGAAGTCGCCGAACGGTCCGTCGATCGGGCGCAGGCCGTAGGCGCGGCAGGCCACCAGCATGCGGTTCTGAGCGAACAGCCACGGATCCTGCCAGTGGGTCTGACGGTTGCCGGCCTCGTCCTTGTCGGTGAGCACCGAGAAGTCGGGGTTCACGCCGCCGATCACCGTCGAGCGGGCGCGGGTCGAGGCGGCGTAATCGGCCACGCCGAAGGACATCGCCTCCAGGCGCTTCGACGACTGGGCGATCGCCTCGACATTGGCCATGCCGAGCGCGGTCTCGATCAGCACCTCGAAGCCGATCTGCTTGTCACGCTTCTTGGCCTGCTCGATCTGGGTGACCAGCACGTCGATGGCGTAGACGTCGGCCGGCACGCCGACCTTCGGGATCAGCACCATGTCGAGGCGCGGGCAGGCTTCGACGATGTCGACCACGTCGCGGTACATGTAGTGGGTGTCGAGACCGTTGATGCGGATCATCATGGTCTTGTTGCCCCAATCCAGGTCGTTGAGCGCCTGGATGATGTTGGTGCGGGCCTTCTCCTTGTCGTCGGGGGCGACCGCGTCCTCGAGGTCGAGGAAGATCACGTCGGCGGCCGACTGCGCCGACTTCTCCATGAAGGTCGGGTTGGAGCCGGGGACCGCGAGTTCGGACCGGTGCAGGCGCGGCTTGGCCTGCTGGATCAGGGTGAAGCTCATCTTGGATTCTCTCTCCTGGTGACGGTTCTGATGCCGTTGCGGGGCTGGACCCCGTTCACCGGCGGCAAATGGCGCGCACTGAGCTGCCTGACAGGGCGCGCAGGCGCGTTTCGACCTGATCCCTCAACGTGCGAGGCCCGCACCGCCTCACCCGGTCGCCCCGAAGCCGACCGCGATGCAGTTGATGGACAGGAGCAGGGCCGACTTCACCGCCTCGCGCCGGTCCTCGTCGGTCTCGGCGCGGTAGCGGGCGAGCAGTTCCACCTGCTCGCGGCTGACCTGGTTGATGGTCGGAAGCCGCCCCTTCAGGCGGTCCCGGAACAGGGGGAAGCGCTCGGCGAGATCCGCGCCGCCGCTCACCCGCAGCACCATTTCCCGGGTCAGTGCGTATTCGGCCTCGATCATCGAGAAGATCCGGTCCCGGATCGCCGCATCCGGGACGAGGCCCGCATAGGCGCGGGCGATGTCGAGATCGACCATCATCAAGGTCTTCTCGACCTCGTCGAGGACGAGGCGGAGGATGCGGGATTCGTTGAACAGCCGCTTGAGGGTCGCCTCGCCGTCGCGGCCGCGCACGTCGATGAAGCTCGCGAGCCCGGACCCGACCCCGTACCAGCCGGTGATCACGTGCCGGTTCTGCGACCACGCGAACACCCAGGGGATCGCCCGCAGGTCCGAGAGCGAGCGGGCGCCGAACCGGCGGGCCGGCCGCGAGCCGATGTTGAGGAGCGCGATCTCGTCCAGCGGGCTCGCGGCCTGGAAGTAATCGACGAGGCCGTCGGTCTGGAGCAGCTGGACGTAGGCCGCCCGGGACGCGCCGGCCAACGCCTCCAGGGCGTCGTCGTGGCCGGGGCCCGCCCGCTCGCCGTCGCCGGCGAGCGCGTGCTCGAACACCGAGGCGGCGAGCAGCTCCATCTGGTAGGCGGCGGTGCCGCGGTTGGCGTACTTGAACGAGACGACCTCGCCCTGCTCGGTGGTGCGGAACCGGCCGCGGATTGAGCCCGGCGGCTGGGCCATGATTCCGCGATGGGTCGGCACGCCGCCGCGGCTCACTGAGCCGCCGCGCCCGTGAAAGAAGGCGATGCCGACACCGAGTTCCTCGCCGAGCCGGGTCAGCTTGCTCTGCGCCTTGTAGAGCTCCCAGTTGGCGGCGACGAAGCCGCCGTCCTTGTTGGAGTCGGAATAGCCGATCATGACCTCCTGCACCCCGCCCTGCCAGCGGGTGGAGCGGCGCACCACCGGCACGCCGAGCAGCGCCCGCATGATCGCCGGGGCGGCACGCAGGTCGTCGATGGTCTCGAACAGGGGCACGATCGGCAGCGGGCAGATCTCCGTCCCGGCCGCGTCGAGGAACACCCCCGCCTCCTTGGCCAGCAGGTAGGCGCCGAGGACGTCCTCCACCGAGCGGGTCATCGACAGCACGAAGGCGCCGAACGCCTCCCGGTCGAGGGCCTCGCGCATCTCGGCGACGAGGGCGAAGGTGGCGAGGGTCTCCCGGGCGGCGTCGGGCAGGTCCTCGAAGGACCGCTCGGGATCACGGGGCCGGGCGAGTTCGGTATCGAGCCACTGGCGCCACGCGGTCGAACCGAGGGGCGGCGGCTCGCCGTCGCCGTTGCGCTGGCGCCAGAGGGCATGGAGCGTGTCGGTGGTCCGCGTGGTGTTCTCGCGCAGGTCGAGCCGGACCGTCGAGAAGCGGAAGATCTCCACCATGCGCCGGACAGGGCGGACGAGATCCCGCGCCAGCGCCCCGCACTTGGCCTCCGTCAGGCCGCGCTCCAGGGTGCGCAGATCCTCGATCAAGCCGTCGGCGCTGGCGTAGTCGGGACCGGACGGGTGCTCACCTTCGTTGCGGGCGATCGTCGCCTCGATCTTGCGCAGGACGCAGGAGAGATACTGGCGATAAGGCTCGCCCGGGTTGCGCCGGGTGATGGCGCGGGCCTGGCCGCTCTCGGCGAGCTGCCGTTCGAGTTCCGCGTGAAAGCTTTCGGGCAGCGGCAGCGAGCGCTCGGTGAGCGAGAGGGTCCGGCCCAGTTCCCGCACGCCGTCGCGGTAGCGGGTGAGCGAGGCCAGGGCGTTGCGGTGCAGGGTCTGCCGGGTGACCGCGGCCGTGACGTAGGGGTTGCCGTCCCGGTCGCCGCCGATCCAGGAGCCGAACTGGAAGAACGGCGGCACCTTGAAGTCCGTGCCCGGATAGGTCTCGGCGAGGGCCTCGTGCAGGGTCTCCAGGGTCTCGGGCAGCATCTCGAACAGGGTCTCGTCGAAGAAGTGCAGCCCCCAGGCCACTTCCCGCTCGACCGTCGCCTTTTCCAGGTGCAGCTCGCCCGTCATCCAGACCAGCTCGATCTGGTCGCGGAGCTCGTTCATGAGCCCGTTGCGCTCACGATCGGTCCAGCGCGGCATCTCCAGCTCGCGCAGCACGAGGTAGATCCGGCGGAACTTCTCCAGCACCGTCACGCGCTTGCCCTCGGTGGGGTGCGCGGTGAGCGTCGGGCGGATGCGCAGGTCGCTGAGCAGCGCCTGGATCTTCTCCGGGGGCACGCCCTGCCGGCGGGCATCCGCGAAGACCTTGGCGAAGGAGCCGCTGAGCGCGGCACGGCCTTCCGTGCGCTCCACGTGCCGGCGGCGGCGCATCGCGGCGTTCTGCTCGGCGATGGAGATCAGCTGGAACCAGATGCCCTGCACCTGCAGCGCGCGCGCCAGCATCTGCGGCGAGAAGCGCGAGATGTCGGCCGTGCCGTGCAGGACCGCCTCGAGGTCGGGATCGTGCCGGCGGGCGACATCGAGCAGCGCCTGGAACAGGATGTCCAGCGCCTGCTCGGCCGAGGTGCCGACGATCACCGGCGGCGCGAAGGCTGTCGCGTCGACGAGACCTGGATGTGCGTGAAGGGTGCGGGTCATGAGGCCACCTCGTGGCGCGCGGTTTTCTTGGAGGATGTTCAGCGCGAAGCGTCGTCACCGCCGGCTCGGGAGGTGCGCGCATCGGCCGGTGCCCAGCGCGACGAGCCCCCTCTTCCGTGCGGGAGAGGGTCGGGGTGAGGGACGCGATGGTTCAGGATCGAGCGCGCCGCCGGTACGCCGATGGACCGCGCCTTCTCCGGAAGGATCCGATCCCTCACCCTGTCCCTCTCCCGCACGGGAGGGGGACCCACGCCGCATTCTGAGACTGTGCGGCAGGCTGGCTGCGGCTACGCCGCCCGGGCCAGCACGTCGGCCACCGTCTGGCCGAAGGAACCCGGATCGGGCGCCACGGTGAGGCCGTAGGAGCGCATGATCTCGGCCTTCTCGGCGGCGCTGTCGCCGGCAGCCGAGATGATCGCCCCCGCATGGCCCATGCGGCGGCCCTTCGGCGCCGTGAGCCCCGCCACGAAGCCGATCACCGGCTTCGACATGTTCTCGCGGATCCAGGCCGACGCCTCGGCCTCCTGCGGGCCGCCGATCTCGCCGATCATCAGCACCGCGTCCGTGTCCGGATCGGTCTCGAACAGGGCGAGGTGGTCGAGGAAGGACGAGCCGTTGATCGGATCGCCGCCGATCCCCACCGAGGTGGAGATGCCGAGCCCGAGCTCCTTGAGCTGCGAGGCCGCCTCGTAGCCGAGCGTCCCCGAGCGGGAGATCACCCCGACATTGCCCGGGAGATAGATGTGACCGGGCATGATGCCGAGCATCGCCTTGCCGGGGGAGATGATGCCGGCACAGTTCGGGCCGACCACCATCGTGCGGCGATCCCGCGGATAGCGCATCAGGTAGCGCTTCACCCGCATCATGTCCTGGGCCGGGATGCCGTCCGTGATCGAGCAGACCAGCCGCAGGCCGGCATCGGCCGCCTCCATGATGGCGTCGGCCGCGAAGGGAGGCGCCACGAAGGTGATGGACGTGGTGGCGCCGGTCGCCGCCACCGCCTCCTTGACGGTGTTGAACACCGGCAGGCCGAGATGGGTGCGGCCGCCCTTGCCCGGGGTGACGCCGCCGACGACGTTCGTGCCGTAATCCAGCATCTCCTTGGCGTGGAAGGTGCCCTTGTCGCCCGTGATGCCCTGGACGATGATCGGGGTGGTCTCGTCGATGAGGATGCTCATGGCGCGGTCTCCCCTTCAGTGCTGCGTCTTGGCGGTGGCGCAGGCGTCGACCGCCTTCTTGGCCGCCTCCGACAGGGTGTCGGCGGTGATCAGGTCGAGGCCGCTCTCGGCCAGGATCTTCTTGCCCGCCTCCACGTTCGTACCGGCGAGCCGGACCACCAGCGGCACGTCGATCTTCACTTCGCGCGCCGCCTGGACGACACCCTCGGCGACCCAGTCGCAGCGGTTGATGCCGGCGAAGATGTTGACGAGGATCGCCTTCACGTTGCGGTCCGACAGGACCAGCCGGAAGGCCGTGGCCACCCGCTCGGGCGAGGCGCCGCCGCCGACATCCAGGAAGTTCGCCGGCTCGCCGCCCGCGTGCTTGATCATGTCCATGGTGGCCATGGCCAGCCCGGCGCCGTTGACGATGCAGCCGATCTCGCCCTCGAGGCCGATGTAGCTGAGGTTGTGCTCGGCGGCCTGCGCCTCGCGGGGATCGCCCTGCGAGGGGTCGTGCATGTCGGCGATGCCCGGCCGGCGGAACATCGCGTTGTCGTCGAAGGACATCTTGGCATCGAGCGCGAGCACCCGGTCGTCCTTGGTGACGACCAGCGGATTGATCTCCAGCATCGTGCCGTCGCAGTCGCGGAACGCCCGGTAGGCGTTCATGATCGTCTTCACCGCGGCCGAGACCTGCTTGATGTTGAGACCGAGCTGGAAGGCGATCTCCCGGGCCTGGAACTGCTGCAGGCCCACCGCCGGCTCGACCACCACCTGGATCAGGGCGTCGGGCTCGTTCGCGGCGATCTCCTCGATGTCCATGCCACCGCGCTGGCTGGCGATGACGCGCACGCGCTCGGCCTTCCGGTCCAGCACGTAGCCGAGGTAGAGCTCACGCTCGAACGGGTCGGCGGTCTCGACGTAGACCCGCTGGACCGGCTTACCCTCGGGGCCGGTCTGGTGGGTGACGAGGCGCTTGCCGAGGAGATCCTTGGCGGCGTCGCGGACCTCGTTATAGGTCCGGCAGAGCTTGATGCCGCCGGCCTTTCCGCGGGCACCCGCGTGGATCTGCGCCTTCACGGCCCAGAAGGATCCGCCCAATTCCGTAGCCGCGTAAACCGCCTGATCCGGGCTGAACGCGATCGCGCCCTTCGGGACGGCCACGCCGAAGCTCGCAAGCAGCTCCTTGGCCTGATACTCGTGGACGTCCATTCGGCGCCTCCTCCGCGGTTCGTTGCCGCCGTTGATGCCCTTCACTTTAGTTGAGTCGAAGGAATAAGCCCGTCAAATTTTTTGATCTCGGGCTTGACGACGACTTTTTCGCGGTCGCAGCACGGATCGTATTCGATGCTGCGCTGCGGCATACTCAAAAACAACGAGGCCGGGGCATGATGCACCCGGCCTCGACTGTCGATGGTTTGCCGGCGCCAGGATCAAGCGCCGCGAGCGTCAGTTCACTTTGGTCTTCACCACCTCGTAGACCTTCTCGGTCAAGGCCCCGGCCCCGGCCAGAAGGTCTTCGAGTTCCTTCAGCCGCTCGTCGGCGAAGTCCCGGTCCTCGAGACCCTTCGCGTTCACGTAGACGTTGAGCGCTGCGCTGCGCAGTCCGGCATAGGCGGAGAGCACGGCCACGCCGGCATCCGACACGACGTTGAGGTTGCCCTTGTCGGCGGTGATCGCCGCGAGGTCGATCACCGCGCGGCAAGCCCGGCAGCAGGCGAGCGGCACGTCGCAGGCCGTCTTGAGGGCCGCCTGGATTTTCTCCGCGCGGGCCGCCTTCTCGTCGTCGGTGGCCTTGGGCAGGCCGTAGGCCCCCATCACGGCGTCGAAGGCCTGGACGTCCTCCCCGATCATGCCGGTGAGCACGACCCGCAGGCCCTCGGACTTGGCCAGGACTTCCTTCAGCTCGGCCTCGACCTCGACATACTTCTTCTTGCCGATGGTGAGGTTGCAGACCATCGACACCAGAGCCGCGCCCATGGCGCCGGAGATCGCCGCCGCGCCGCCACCGCCGGGGGTCGGGGCGGCGCTGGCGAGTCCCGTCAGGAAGGTCTGGATGGACGCGTTTTCCGGCGCCTGCTGCGTGTCCGACATGGGCGTCCCTCCCGTCAGGCCATCGACTTGGCGAGCGAATAAATCTCCTCGGCGTCGAGCACCTTGTCGGTGCTCTCGAAGAGCTGGCCCACGCAGGCCCGGTGCAGCTTGAGCTTCAACCCGCCGATGCCCAGCGCGCCGAAGGCCTGCTTGCCGTTGCGCTCCTTACCCTTGTCCATCACGTCGATGCCGCCGATGCCCGTCGGGGGCTGGGCGTTGTAGTCGGCGACGAACTCGATGGACGATTCCTGCGCCCAGGCGGATTCGGGGAGCAGCTCGACGCCGATGGCGCCGGCCGTGAACACGAGGTTCGTGCCCTTCACGAGGGCCACGCGGGACGCCTCGTCGGGGGTGGCGGCGGCCTTCACGTTGACCTTGAAGCGCTTGTTGATCTGGTCCGCGGCAGCCTGGGTCTTGTCGAGGGCGCGGCCCGCGATGGTGACCTCGGCGCCCTCGCCGGCGAGCAGCGCGGCCGAGCGCATGCCGACCGGGCCGGTGCCGGCCAGCACGACGGCCTTCTTGCCCTGGAGCGAGCCTGCGGCCTTCGCCACCAGCGCGACGCCCGCGGCGGCCGTGGTGTTGGAGCCGTTGGAATCGAGCATGACCGAGACGCGGAACGGGCCGAAGAACCGCTTCTTGACCGCGGTGAACAGCTCCTCGCCGGCCGCCATGCTGCCGCCGCCGACGAAGATCGCCGTCGACTTCTTTTCGGAACCGCCACGGGTGTAGATCGTGCCGTCGACCAGAGCGCCGACATTGTCGGGGTTCACGCCACCGTAGCCGGCGATGTGGTCGGCGCCGCCGTCGTAGCCGACGACCGTGTCGAACACGTTCGGCACGGCATCGGTGTCGAACAGGAACAGCAGCTTCTTCGTCACGATTCAGACCTTTCTGTCGCGCCCTGCGGCGCTATCGTCTTGTTTTCAAAGGGCGGTCGCAGCGCGCGACCCATCCGCGTCATCGTGCGCCCGAGCTTTCAGATGGCATAGCGGGCGAGGCGCGGGCCCCCTCTCCCGTGCGGGAGAGGGACAGGGTGAGGGGCGTGCCTCATCCGGAGAATTGTCCTCCCTCACCCCAACCCTCTCCCGCACGGGAGAGGGGGCCTGTCGCGCCTACTCGACCACGTTCTGCGGCTTACCCGCCACGAAGGCCTCGACGTTGTCGACGAGCTGGTCGGCCAGGATTTGCATCGCCTCCTTGCTGGCCCAGGCGACGTGCGGCGTGACGATCAGGTTCGGCAGGTCGGCCTCGCACAGGATGTTGCCGTCCTTGGGCGGCTCCTGCGCCACCACGTCGAAGCCGGCGCCCGCGATGGTGCCGTCCTTGAGCGCTTCGAGCAGGGCCGCCTCGTCCACGAGCCCGCCCCGGGCCGTGTTGATGAGGATGGCGCTCTTCTTCATCTTCTTGAATTCGGCCGCGCCGATCATCCCCTTGGTCTCGGGGGTCAGCGGCACGTGCAGCGTGATCACGTCGGACTGCGTCAGGATCGTCTCGAAATCGACCAGCCCGTCCTGCGGGAACACGTCGTAGGCGATGACCGTCATGCCGAGCGCCTCGGCGCGCTTGGCGATCGACTTGCCGAGCGCCCCGTAGCCGACGATGCCCAGCGTCGAGCCGGCGATGTCGTAGATCGGGTAGTCGAAGTAGCAGAACTGCTTGGACTTCGCCCAGTCGCCCCGCTTCACCGAGTTCGCGTAGGGCACGATCGCCCGGCGCAGGGCGAACATCAGCCCGACCACGTGCTCCGGCACGGTGTTGAAGGCGTAGTTGCGGATGTTGACGACGGTGATGCCCTGCGCCTTGGCCGCGGCCTTGTCGACCACGTCGGTGCCGGTGGCGGCGACGGCGATCAGCTTCAGGTCGGGGAGCTGCTTCAGCGTCTCGGCCCGCATCGGGACCTTGTTGATCAGCGCGATCTCCGCCCCCTGGAGGCGGGAGACGATCTCTTCCGGCGTCCAGGTCGAGTCGTGCTCGACGTATTCGTGCGGGAAGTTGAACGGTCGGACCCTGGCATCGAGGGATTCACGATCCAGGAACACGATCTTCTTGGTCATAGGACCCCTCTCGTACGACGGGCAGTTTCCTCGATAGTCTTGTTCTTACTTGCGCGTCGGGGCGGGCCCGGCAACCCGGCCCCGCCCCGATCGCGTGCGCCGATTACGCCTTATGCAGCGGATTCTCGCGCAGATAGCTGGAGGCGGCGGCGACGCCCGAGCCCGGCGTGACCTTGATGCCGCAATCGATCATGGCCATCTCGGCGCCCGCGATGGCGCCCAGCAGCGAGAGCTCGTTCAGGTCGCCCAGGTGGCCGATGCGGAACACCTTGCCGGCGACTTTCGAGAGGCCGGCCCCGAGCGACAGGTTGTAGCGCTCGTAGGCGTGGATGATCACCTTGGCGGCGTCGGCGCCCTCCGGCACCACGATCGCCGTGACCGTGTCGGAGTTCCACTTCGGCTCCTTGGCGCAGGGCTTGAGGCCCCAGGCCGCCACGGCCTGACGGGTCGCCTCGGCGAGCACGTGATGGCGGTGGTAGACGTTCTCCAGCCCCTCCTCCTTCACGATCGCCAGGGCCTCACGCAGGCCGTAGAGCAGCGGCAGGACGGGGGTGTAGGGGAAGTAGCCGGTGGCGTTGGCGGCCAGCTGGTCCTTCCAGGCGAAGTAGGCATGGCCGAGCCGGTCGTTGCGGCCGGTGCCGCCCTCGGCGATCTTGAGCGCCTTCGGGCTGATGCAGATCAGGCCGAGGCCGGCCGGCAGCATGAAGCCCTTCTGGGAGCCCGCGATGGCGCAGTCGACCTTCCAGTCGTCCATGTAGAACGGCAGCGAGCCGATCGACGAGATGCCGTCCACGAACAGCAGGGCCGGGTGGCCGGCGGCGTCGATCGCCTTGCGCACCGCGCCGATGTCGCTGGTGACGCCCGTGGCGGTCTCGTTGTGGACGACCATGACGGCCTTGATCTTATGGTCCTTGTCGGCGCGCAGGGCCTCCTCGATCTTCTGCGGATCGGCGCCGGTGCCCCACTCCTCCTCCTGGACGACCACGTCGAGGCCGAGGCGCTGGGCCATGTCGACCCAGAGGTGGCTGAACTGGCCGTAGCGCGAGGTCAGCACCGTGTCGCCGCGGCAGAGGGTGTTGGACAGGGCCGATTCCCAGATGCCGGTGCCCGAGGACGGGAACAGGATGACCGTCCCGGCGGTCGAGCCGAACACCATCTTGGAGTCCTGGAGCAGCGGCTTCACCAGCTCGGGGAAGCTCGGCGAGCGGTGATCCTCCGACGGCACATGCATGGCGCGCAGGACGCGCTCCGGGATGTTCGTGGGGCCGGGAATGAAGAGGTGGTTGCGACCGGGGCGCCGAGTTGCGGCCATGATGTTTCCTCCGAAAAATCCATTGTGCGCGGGCGTGAACCCGCGCCGGGTTGTCCAAGCGTCCTCAGGGAGTCGGTCCGGCGCCGTCGAAAGCGGCTCGCGCCGCGCCCCCTCGAACGCCATCCTCTGCCGTGATCGGGGGGCCTCCGCGGAGCGGCAGGCGGCCTCACGCCGCTCGCGTCGCGGCACGCCCCCGCGCGCCGGTCGCCTCCGAAATGCCGTCCCGTCCAACGGCCTCAGGGCCGTCCTCGCCGCCTTCCTGTCAAGGTCCGGCCGAACTCGTGCCGAGCCGCCGGTTCCTGGTATTATGAGCGGGCGAAGCTCGAAAGGAAAACCGGAAAAACTTCCAGAACTTGGCAAAAAAATTTTTTGTGCGGCGCAACGAAGCCGAGGTCCGGTTGAGATGCTTTGCGGCGCCGCAACGCGGACGGGTGGCCCCGCCGGGACTCCGCGTCATCAAACTGAGATGGGATCGCGCTCTGGATCCCGGCACCGTTCAGCCGCCGGGAGAGGGTTGCCGTGGCCGAGGTTGAGGAGATGCCGGTCCGCGTGCGGACGCTGTTCCTGTCCGACCTGCATCTCGGAACGCGCGGCTGCCAAGCCGGCCTGCTCCTGTCGTTCCTGAAGGATTACGACGCCGACACGATCTATCTCGTCGGCGACATCGTGGACGGGTGGCAGTTGCGCTCGGGCTGGTACTGGCCGCAGGAGCACAACGACGTGGTGCAGAAGCTCCTGCGCAAGGTCCGCAAGGGCGCGCGGATCGTCTACCTGCCCGGGAACCACGACGAGTTCCTGCGCGACTATGTGGGCACGAGCTTCGGCGGCATCGAGCTGGCCGAGACCGCGATCCACGAGGCGGCGGACGGCAAGCGCTACCTCGTGATCCACGGCGACCAGTTCGACATGGTCGTGCGGCACTCGCGCTGGCTCGCCCATCTCGGCGACGGCGCCTACACCCTGGCCCTGTCCCTCAACACCTTGATCAACAAGGTGCGGCGGCGCCTCGGCCTGTCCTACTGGTCGCTCTCCGCCTGGGCGAAGCTGCGCGTGAAGAACGCCGTGAGCTTCATCGGCCGCTTCGAGACGATCCTGGCCGAGGAGGCGCGCCGCCAGGGTGCCGACGGGGTGATCTGCGGCCACATCCACCATGCTGCGGACCGGCCGATCGGCGACCTGCGCTACCTCAACACCGGCGACTGGGTGGAATCCTGCACCGGTCTCGTGGAGCATTACGACGGCCGGATAGAGGTTCTGCACTATCCGAGCCTCCTGCGGGCGCAGGCGGCCGAGGCCGTGCCGCAACCCCTGGCGGGCCGGCGCGCGGTGGCTTGAGGGCACCGCCGTGAAGCTTCTGATCGCCAGCGACGCGTGGCATCCCCAGGTGAACGGCGTCGTCCGCTCCCTGGAGCAGATGGTCCGCCGCGCCCCGGAACACGGCTTCGCGACGGCCCTGCTCTCCGTGGCGGATTTCCGCTCGCTGCCGCTCCCGGGCTATCCCGAGATCCGCCTCGCCTATGCCAGCCGGGAGCGGGTGGCGGCGCGCTGGACGGCGGAACGGCCGACCCACGTGCATATCGCCACGGAGGGGCCCGTGGGGTTGGCCGTGCGGCGCCATTGCCTGGCGCACAACCTGCCGTTCACGACGAGCTACCACACCCGCTTCCCGGAATATCTCGCGGCCCGCGCGCCGGTGCCGGAAGCGTGGTCCTACGCCTATCTGCGCCGGTTCCACAGCGCGGCGCGGGGAACGATGGTCAGCACCGCCTCGCTCCAGGGTGAACTGGCGGCGCGGGGATTCGGCCGGCTGATGCGCTGGACCCGGGGCGTAGACACGGAACGGTTCCGGCCCGCCGGACCGGGGACGCCCGTGCCGGCGGAACTCGCGGACCTGCCCGGGCCGCTGTTCCTCTATGTCGGGCGGCTGGCGGTGGAGAAGAACGTCGCCGCCTTCCTCGCCCTCGACCTGCCCGGCACCAAGGTCGTGGTGGGCGACGGGCCGGACCGCGCGCGCCTACGGGGTCTCGCGCCGGGGGCGCGCTTCCTCGGCACCCGCACCGGCGCGGACCTCGCGGCGGTCTACGCCGCCTGCGACGTCTTCGTGTTCCCGAGCCTCACCGACACGTTCGGCATCGTGCTCCTCGAGGCCCTGGCCAGCGGCCTTCCGGTGGCGGCCTTCCCGGTGCCGGGCCCCAACGACGTGGTCGGCGGCCGTCGCGTCGGGGTTCTCGATCAGGATCTCCGGGCTGCCGCGCTGGCGGCCCTGCGGCTGTCGCGGGCCGAGTGCCGGGCCGAGGCCCTGCGCTGCGGCTGGGACGTGAGCGCGCGGCAGTTCTTCGGCAATATCATCGAGGCGCATGGCGGCGCGCGCGGCACCCGGGACGCCGCCTGACCCGTGACGGCGCCCGCGCGGGATGGCAGGACGGCGTCATGCCGCCCGCCAAGCCGTCCGCCCCGCCCATCGCCAAATCGACTGCCAAATCGACTGTTAAGTCGGTCGGCAAGTCGGTCGCCGCCACGTCGCCGACCAAGCCGATGGCGGGCCGGCCGCCCTTCGATCCCAACCGGGCCGCAGCCTACCCGGCGGTGATCGGCTGCGACGAGGTCGGTCGCGGCGCACTCTGTGGGCCGGTCGTGGTGGCCGCGGTCTGGTTCGATCCGGCGGCGATCCCCGCCGACCTGCTGGGCGCCCTCGACGACAGCAAGCGCGTCCCGGAGCCGGCCCGGGAACGTCTGGCCCCCATGATCCACACCCATGCCCGGGTCGCGGTGGCGGCGGGCTCCCGGGCGCTGATCGACCAGATCAACATCCGCGGCGCAACCCTCGATGCAATGGCGCGGGCGGTCGCCCGGCTCGGCCTCGCCGCGCCCGTGCTGGTCGACGGGCGCGACGCCCTGCCGGGCCTTCCGGGTCGCGCCGTGGTCGGCGGCGACCGGCTGGTGCCGCAGATCGCCGCCGCATCGATCGTCGCCAAGGTGTTCCGCGACCGGCTGATGCGGCGCCTGGCTCAGCGCCATCCCGGCTACGGCTGGGAGCGCAACGTCGGCTACGGCACGGCCGTCCACCGCGCCGGCCTGACGCAACTCGGCCGCAGCCCGCATCACCGGCTCAGCTTCACCCGGGCCTTCGACTGATCCCGGCCCCCAGGGGTCACGCAGCCCGGACGCCGGCCAGGAAGCGACCGACCTCGACGGCGAGCTGCTCCGACTGACGCGTGAGCGCGGTCGCGGCCGTCAGGACGTGGTCGGCCGCGCGCCCCGTCTGGTCGGCTGCCTGCGCAACCCCGGCGATGGTGCCGGTCACCTCCTGCGTCCCCGTAGTGACCTGCGTGATGTTGCGGACAATCTCCTGCGTGGCCACCCCCTGCTGCTCCACCGCCGCCGCGATCGCGGCGGCCACCGCACTGATCTCCCCGATCCGGCCGGTGATCGTCCCGATCGCCTCCACCGCCTGACCGGTGACGGTCTGGATGTCGCAGATCTGCCGCCCGATCTCCTCGGTGGCGCGGCCTGTCTGGGCTGCGAGGTCCTTCACCTCGGTGGCGACCACCGCGAAGCCCCGCCCCGCCTCGCCGGCCCGCGCCGCCTCGATGGTGGCGTTGAGCGCCAGCAGATTCGTCTGCGCGGCGATGCCGGCGATCAGCTCGACCACCGCGTCGACCCGGGCGGCCGCCGTGTTCAGCGCGGCCACCAGCACGGCGGTCCGGTCGGCCTCGCCGACGGCGGCCCGTGCCAGTTCGGACGAGCCCTGGACCTGGCGCGCAATCTCCTGGACGGAGGTGCCGAGTTCCTCCACGGCGGCGGCCACGGTTCTGACGCCGGTGGACGCCTCCTCGGCGGCGGCGGCCACGGTATCGGACTGGCTGGCAGTCTGCTGGGCGGTCGTGGTCATCTGCCAGGCCGTGGTCTGCAATTCGGCCGCGGCGGCGGAGACCTGACCGACGATGCCGGCCACCGCCGACTCGAAACCCTGCGCCATCGTGAGCGTCATGCTCCGACGCTGCGCCTCCGCGGCCAGCGCCGCCTCGGCCGCCTCGGCCTCCAGGGCGCGGGTGCGGACGAGGTTGTCCCGGAAGACCTGCACGGCCGCCGCCATCGCGCCGATCTCGTCCCGCCGCTCGCGGGCCGGGATCGGCACGTCGGCGTCTCCTCCCGCGAGCGCCTGCATGGCCTGGGTCATGGCCCGCAACGGCCGGAGCACCCAACGGAACACGATGACGATACCGCCGACCGCCAGCAGGACCGCTGCGGTCAGGAACAGCACGGCCCCGAAAAGCGCGCGCTGCGACTCGGCGGCGAGGAGCTGGGCCCGGTCGATCATCGCGTCGAGACCCGCGTGGGCCAGATCGAGAAGCGCCCTCCCGTCGGCGATGTCGCGCGCGCGCAACGCATCGGCCTCGATGCCGGGCGCCCTGCCCCGGCTGAGCGCGTCCGTGATCGCGACGCGCCGCCGCGCCGACTCGCCCTCGAAGTTGCTGGCCTGCGCCTTCTGGAAGGCGGCACGCAGGGCGACCGGGACGTCTTCCGTGAACAGGTCGACGACTTTACCCCAGTCCGCCATCAGGCGTCCCCGCTCCTCGGCCGCCGCGATGATCTCCTCCTGCGACCAAGCCGCCTTGGCGGCCACCGAGGTTTCCATACGGCGCCAGGAATTGCCGAGTGCGACCCGCGTCGCCCAGCTGGCACGCTTGATGTCGAGGGCCTGCGCGACCGCCGTGTCCCGGCGCGGGATGGCCGCGTCCACCGCGGCGTTGGTTGCCGCGAAGGCATTGAGGAGGCTCGTGACGGCTGTGTCGAAGGTCTGTCTGAACGCCGCATCGCGGCGTTCCCTCGGGAGCGCGACGACCGCGTCGATCTGTGGCCTCAGCGCCGCCAAGGTCGCCTGCGCGCTCCGAAGGGGCTCCAGAGTCGCCTGGACCGACGGCACGGCGAGGTCGCGCACAAGGGTCCAGAATTCCGTCTCCGCGTCCATCAGGGCCTGCCGCTCGGACAGCTGATCCGCCCTGTCGGCCACCGAGATCGGACCCTCGACGGCCAGGACCTTCTGAACGATGCCCCGCGCCATGCGGGTCGCGATCACCGACCGGAGCAGCGTGCGGCTGACCCGCGTGAGCGTGACGACGCGCTGCCCCTCTCGCGCGTGCTCCACAGCGCTGAGGAGCGTGTCTGTACGCACGGCAAGCAGCATTACTCCCATACTCAGCAATACTAATCCGATAATCGATCCTATTGAAAATCTGAAATATCGAGACAAAGCGCAAGTCCTTCTCAATGAAAACATAGAAAACGACTTCATAGATGACAAAAGATCTTTGCTGTCAACCTCGAATTCAAGACTCAATCGAAATATGTATTTTGGCAATTAAGATTAAACCTAGAGTCAACAAGCCGAGTATTCGCGCAATCGAAGTCCGGATTGACGCGACGAGTGCGGTACGTCGCCATTTCGAGCGGAATTGGAGATGGATGATCGATAAGCTGCTGCACCGACGGCGGATTCATCTGGCCCGGCAGGCGCTCCGCTCATACGATCCTGGCCAGCCGGGCTCGACGCCGCGCCGTCTCAGAACAGCGACAACTGTGCCCCCGGTCTGCGGAAGAACTCCCGGTTCAGCGCCATCCGCCCGAAGGCGAAGCCGAGTCGCGTGCCGGCGAGCCGGACCCGCTGGCCGATCATCGCCGCGTAGGCCCCCTCCCCGCGGAAGCGGTGGCCGAAGCGCGGGTCGTTCTCGCGCCCGCCCCGGGCTTCCCGCAGGAGTGCGAAGGCCCGCGCCCTGCGCTCCGGATAGTGCTCGGCGAACCAGTCGGCCACGAGGTCGGCGACTTCGCCGGGGAGGCGCAGCAGCGCGTGGCCGATGCGACTCGCCCCGTGCGCACGCGCCTCGGCCAGGATCGATTCGATCTCGTGATCGGTCAGGCCGGGAATGATCGGCGAGACGTTGACCATGACGGGCACCCCGGCCGCGCTCAGCGCGCGCATCGCCGCGAGCCGCTTGTCCGGCCGCGGCGCCCGCGGGTCGAGGCGGCGGGCGAGGTCCGGATCCAGCGTCGGCAACGAGATCGCCGCGAGCACGAGATTGTCCGCCGCCATCGCCGCCAGGATATCGAGGTCGCGCAGCACGAGGTCCGACTTGGTGGTGATGCTGACGGGATGTCGGGCGTCCCGCAGCACCTCCAGCACCGCGCGGGTGATCCGGTGCGCGCGCTCGACGGGCTGGTAGGGATCCGTGGCGGTGCCGAGGGCGATCGTCTCGGGCCGGTAGCCCGGCGCGGCCATCTCGCGGGCCAGCAGCCTTGCGGCGTCCGGCTTGGTGAAGATCCGCGACTCGAAGTCGAGCCCCGGCGACAGGCCGAGCCAGGCATGGGTGGGGCGCGCGTAGCAGTAGATGCAGCCGTGCTCGCAGCCCCGATAAGGGTTGATCGACCGGTCGAAGGGGATGTCGGGCGAGCTGTTGCGGGCGATGATCCGCGTGGAGCGCTCCGGGGTGACCTGCGTGCGCAGGGGCGCCGGCGCGTCCGCCATCCCGGTCTCCTCGTGGAACGTCTCTCGCCGGGCCGGCTCGTGGCGGCCGGTGGGATTGGCCGTGGCACCACGCCCGCGCCGAGCATCCCGCGGCACGCCGCTCGGGCCGAGTCGCTGGGCGGGCCGGCCCGAGACGTCATCGGGTATCGACACCATGGCGACTCGTCTCCTGCCCGATCCCGCTCGGAACATAGAGCGAACAGCCGTCGGCCGAACGCCTCTTTTTCAGGCAGACACAGCTTTGTCGCCTGTCCGGACAGCGACACGGCCGCCCGACGGCGGCCGGGCGGTTTACGGCGGCGCAGAATCGTCTATGCGCGCGCTCATGCTCTCCGCCGTGACCTATCTGGCCGACCCGGCCGATCCGGACGCGATCGATCGCCTGGCCGACACGCTCAGCGTGCTGGTCTCCGGCGTGGCCGGCGGCCTCATCGGCGACGCGGTGATCGTTTCGGGCAGCGAGAGTGAAGCCGTGGCAGCCGTCGCGGAGGCCACGGGCGCGACGCTCGTGCTGCACCGGAGCGGCAATCCCTACGCCGCGGGCGCTGCCGCAGCCCGCCGGGACTGGATCCTGTGCCTTGAGGCCGGGGACGTTCCGGCCGAGGGCTGGATCCGCACCCTCGACCGCTTCGTCGGGACGGCGCGGCCGGAGACGGCCCTCGGCCGCCTGCACCGTACGGCCGCGGGCTGGCTCGAACGGCTCGTGGGCCGGTTGGAGAGCGTGATGGGCGCCCGGCAGGCCCGGGCCGGGGACGTCGTCCGGCGCGAGGCCCTGCGGAGCGGCGGCCCGTTCGCGGCGCGCCTCAAGGTCCGGCCCTTGATCGCCCGGATCGAACGCGCCTGACCGGCAGAATCTTGCGCCGGCCCTCGTTGTTGTCGGTCAGTCCGCCTCTACAACACTTGAAGCGCGGCAGAAATTTCGCCGACTCTACATCTGTGGAAGCGGGCTGACCCGGCTCGATCTGGAAGGATGGTGCAATGGAATCGTCGGGCCTGATGGGGCGCAAATCGGTCGACGACATCGTCGAGAGCGGCGAGGGCGAGCAGCAGCTCTCGAAGTCGCTCGGCGCCCTCTCGATCACCGCGATGGGCATCGGGGCGATCATCGGCGCCGGCATCTTCGTTCTCACCGGCACGGCGGCGGCCCAGTATGCCGGACCGGGGATCATGCTGTCCTTCGTGCTCGGCGGCATCGCCTGCGCCTTCGTCGGCCTGTGCTACTCCGAGATGGCCGCGCTGATCCCGGTGGCGGGGTCGAGCTACACCTACACCTACGCGACGCTGGGCGAGTTCTTCGCGTGGCTCATCGGCTGGGACCTGATCCTCGAATACGCCATGGGTGCCGCCACCGTGGCGGTGGGCTGGTCGGGCTACGTCATCAGCATCCTGAAGACCGTCGGGATCGTGATCCCGGCCCAGTTCGCGAACGCGCCCGGCACGCCGATCGACGGCGGCGGGACGGCTCTGTTCAACCTGCCGGCGGTGCTGATCGTGGCGCTGATCACGATTTTGCTGATGCGCGGGACCAAGGAATCGGCGCGCTTCAACAACATCATGGTCGCGGTGAAGCTCACCGTGGTGGTGGCCTTCATCGCGCTGGGCTGGGGCCACGTCGACACCGCGAACTGGAGCCCGCTGATCCCCGACAACGACGGCACCTTCGGGCATTTCGGCGCCAGCGGCATCCTGCGCGGCGCCGGCGTGGTGTTCTTCGCCTTCATCGGCTTCGACGCGGTCTCCACCGCCGCCCAGGAGGCGCGCAAGCCCCAGAAGGACATGCCCATCGGCATTCTGGGCTCGCTGGCGGTCTGCACGATCCTGTACGTGCTCGTCGCCGCCGTGCTCACCGGCCTCGTCCCCTACAAGGAGCTGAACGTCCCCGACCCGATCGCCAAGGGCGTCGACGTGATCGGCATCGGCTGGTTCGCCCTCCTGATCAAGCTCGGGGCGCTGACCGGGCTCACGACGGTGATCCTCGTGCTGCTCTACGGCCAGAGCCGGATCTTCTTCACCATGGCCCAGGACGGCCTGCTGCCGAAGATGTTCTCCCACGTCCATCCGACCTATCAGACGCCGTATCGCAGCCAGGCGCTGATCGGGGCCGTGGTCGCCGTGGTGGCGGCCCTGGTGCCGATCCACATCCTCGGGGAGATGGTGAGCATCGGCACGCTCGCCGCCTTCATCCTCGTCTGCGGCTCGGTGCTCTACCTGCGGCGGACCGAGCGCCACATGAAGCGGCCGTTCCGGGCCCCCGCCGTGCCGGTCGTGCCGATCCTCGGCATCCTGTTCTGCCTGCTCCTGATGATCGGCCTGCCCCTCGACACGTGGCTGCGGCTGGTGATCTGGATGGCGATCGGCCTCGTCGTGTACTTCTTCTACGGCCGCAAACACTCGGTCCTACGCCGGAAGGAGGGGAACGCGGCGTAGGTCAGACGGACCGGCCCCTCACGATCCTCCATGACGATCCCGTCATTCCGGGCCGCCGCGGGCGGGCCCGGAATGAGGCTCATCCTCACACCGCGATGCTGGCCCCGCGCCGCAGGTGCTCGTCGAGACGCGGCATGATCTCCACGAAGTTGCAGGGCCGGTGCCGGTAGTCGAGCTGCTGGGCCAGGATCCCGTCCCAGGCGTCCCGGCAGGCGCCCGGTGAGCCCGGCAGCACGAACACGTAGGTCGCGTGCGCGACCCCCGCGGTGGCGCGGGATTGCAGGGTCGAGGTGCCGATCTTGTCGTACGAGATCCGGTGGAACACGGCCGAGAAGCCGTCCATCCGTTTCTCGAACAGCGGCTCCAGCGCCTCGGGGGTGACGTCGCGGCCGGTGAAGCCGGTCCCGCCGGTGGTGATCACCACGTCGACGCCGGGATCGCGCAGCCACGCCTCCACCTGGCCGCGGATCGCCGGGACCTCGTCCGGCACGATCGACCGGGCCGCAAGACGATGCCCCGCCTCGGTGAGGCGCTGCGTCAGGGTGTCCCCCGAGCGGTCGTCCTCCGGGCGGCGCGTGTCGGAGACGGTCAGGACCGCGATGTTCAGGGGGATGAAGCGGCGGGCGTCGGTCTGATCGGCCATCGTGCGGGCTCTCCGGGACGGAAGACCGATATGGGCCGGCCGAAGCCGCTTGTCGCCCCCGGGCGGCCGCGTCCACGTCCCACTTGCGGTGCACGGCAAACTCGGCTGTGCTCTTCCGATCCCGTCGGAGATCGCTCCCCATGCACATGTACGGCAACTGGCGCTCGGCTGCGGCCTTCCGGGTGCGGATCGCCCTGAAGCTGAAGGGCATCGCCTACGAGGAGACCTTCATCGATCTCGACGCGGGCGATCAGCACAAGCCGGAGTTCCGGAGGATCAACCCGCAGGGCGCGGTACCGGCCCTGTTCGACGGCGACGGGCCGCCGCTCACCCAGTCGCTCGCGATCCTCGATTACCTGGAGGAGACGCGGGGCGGCGTGCGCCTCCTGCCGGAGGAGCCCCGGGCGCGGGCCCGGGCCCGCTCGCTGGCACAGGTGGTCGCCTGCGACACCCACCCGCTCTACGTGCCCCGGGTGCGCACCTTCCTGATGGAGCATTACGGTCTGCCCCGGGAGCGGATGCTGGATTTCCTGCGCAACGCCTTCACGACCGGCCTCGTGACCCTGGAGACGCGGCTGTCCACCGAGGCGGGCACGGGACGCTTCTGCCAGGGCGATTCGGTGAGCCATGCCGATCTCTGCCTCGTCAGCCTCTGGGTCGGGACCGGCATCTTCGGCATCGACACGGCGGCCTACCCGACAGTCGCGCGAATCGCCGAGGCCTGCCTCGACCTGCCCGCTGTCGCGGAGGCACACCCGTTGCGTCAGCCGGGTGCCCCGTCGGCGTGATCGCACGCCACGCGTGCGCGTGAATCCGCGCTGGTGACCTGGGGCCGCGACAAGCGGTTGTGGAATTCGGCGGCCCAGGCCGTGTAAGGAGGCCGGCGATTAATCCCGGTCCGGGGAAAGAAAGAGTGTCGATGGCATCCGTCGAGAACGAGTCCGGCCTGCATCGTGTCGTGGTGGTCGGCGGCGGCGCCGCCGGCCTCCAGCTGGTGACGAAGCTCGGCGACAAGCTCGGGCGCGGCAAGCGCGCGCACATCACCCTCGTGGACCGCGCCCGGACGCATATCTGGAAGCCGCTGCTTCACGAGGTGGCGGCCGGCAGCCTCGATGTGGGCCACCACGCGGTGGATTACCTGCATCACGCCCACATGCACGGCTTCCGCTACCGGATCGGGCGCATGACCGGCCTCGACCGCGAGGCGCGCACGGTCCAGCTCGCGGCGAGCCACGACGCGGAAGGGCGCGAGGTCACGCCCGAGCGCGCCGTCCCCTACGACACGCTGGTGATGGCGGTGGGCTCCACCACGAACGATTTCGGCACGACGGGCGTCGCCGAGCATGCCATCGCCCTCGACACCCAGGAGCAGGCGGTGCGCTTCCACCAGCGCCTCGTGAACGCCTCGCTGCGGGCCCACACCCAGGTCGGCCCGGTCCGGCCCGGCCAGCTCCACGTCACGGTGATCGGCGCGGGCGCCACCGGAACCGAACTCGCCGCCGAGTTGCACCGGACGCTGCGCCACGTCGTCTCCACCGGGCTCGACAAGATCGACCCGGGCAAGGACATCCGCATCACCCTGGTGGAGGCCGCGGACCGGATCCTGCCGGCGGTGCCGCAGCGCCTCTCGGCCGAGGTGATGCAGCTCCTCAACAAGATCGGCGTCGACGTGCGCGTGAAGGCCCGGGTGACCGAGGTGCGCGCCGACGGCGTCCAACTCGCCGACGGGACCTTCATCCCGTCCGAGCTGGTCGTGTGGGCGGCGGGGGTGAAGGCGCCGCCGTTCCTGCAGGGCATCGGCGGCCTGGAGACCACGCGGACCAACCAACTGGTGGTGACCCCGACGCTGCAGACGACCCGCGACCCGGATATCTTCGCCATCGGCGACTGCGCCTATCTGGTGGAGGCCGGCTCCGACACGCCGGTGCCGCCCCGCGCCCAGGCGGCCCACCAGCAGGCGAGCCACCTCATCAGCCAGATCCCGGCCAAGATCGCCGGGAAGCCGCTGAAGCCGTTCCGGTACAAGGATTTCGGCTCGCTGGTCTCGCTCGGCGAGTATTCGACCGTGGGCAGCCTGATGGGGTTCGTCCGCGGCAAGAACATGCTCATCGCCGGCCTGTTCGCCCGCATGATGTACCGCTCGCTCTACAAGATGCACGAGCGGGCGCTCCACGGCACGGCCAAGACGGTCCTCGACACCCTGGCGCGCGCGCTGACCCGGCGCACCGAGCCGCGGGTGAAGCTGCACTGACCGTCGCCCCACGAACCGAGGACGGGCGCCCGGGCGGACCGGGCGTGACACAGAAGGGAAGCCCCATGATCCTGGTAAGCGTGATGTATCCGGCCGGCCCGAGCTTCGACATGGGCTACTATCTCGGCCATCACATGCCGCTGGTGCGCGAGCGCTGGTCGTCCCTCGGCCTGCACGAGGCCAAGGTGGTCAAGGGCGCCGGCACGCCGGACGGCGGCACCGCCCCGTTCCAGGTGATGGCGCTGCTGACCTTCGCGTCGGTCGACGCCTTCCAGAAAGCCGTCGCCGCCCATGGCGAGGAGATCTTCGCGGACATTCCGAACTTCACGTCGGCGCAGGCCCAGGTTCAGATCAACGACTTCGCGGAAAGCCCGTGATCGACATCGTCAAGGCTGTTCAGGAGGCCGATCCGAGCCTCGGCACCTACGTGGTCGTGCTGCGCACCGACGCCCGGGCCCTCGACGGCCCGGAACGCTTCACGCCGGACGCGCAGGCCTGGATCGCCGACAAGGCGCCCAGCGGCCGGCTGGCGCGGGTGCGGATCCTGCTCGCGCCCTATCCGGGCGCGGAACCGGCGGAGCGGGAGGTCACCGTGGCGGCCTTCACCGACGCCCGGGAGCTCGCCGCCTTCGCGACGACCTGGACCGGCGACCCGCTGCCCGAGACCGACGAGGCATAGGTCCCAACCGCGCGGGGCGGCCCCTGTCGGGGCGCCGGCCCGCGCCTCAGCCGCGTCGCATCAGGCCGCGCGCAGCTGCCGGATGGCGCGCAGCGCCGTCGCCCGCTGGATTTCCAGGCGCCGGATCAGCGGCATCAGGTCGGCCCCCGCATGGGCGGCGGCCTCGACCTCGCGGCACAGGCTCGACAGGCCGACGAAGCCCAGGAGCCCCGCCGCCGCCACCAGGGCGTGCGCGTCGTGAGCGATCTGAAGACGGTCGGTCTCGCTCGGCCGGAACCGCTCGGACAGCTCGTTGGCCAGGAGATCGAGCAGCGCCCCCACCCGGTCGGAGCCGAAGCTCGCCGTCATTTCGGTGAGAACCGCGGCATCGAGGACGGCGGAATCGATGTCGGGTACGGTGCGCGGCTCCTCGGCCCGCGCCGGGCGGCGCGCGCCCGGGGCCGTCCAGCGGCTGATCGTGGCGAAGAGATCGGCCCGCCGGAACGGCTTGCCGACATAATCGTCCATCCCGGCCTCGCGCAGTTCCTCGATCTGCGACGGCAGGACGTTCGCCGTCATGGCCACGATCGGGATGTCGCAGGCGGGCGGCGCCAGGGCGCGGATGCGCCGGGTCGCCGTGAGCCCGTCGACCCGGGGCATCTGGACGTCCATGAGCACGAGATCGTAGGCGCGCCCCGCCGCGACGGACGATCCGACCGCCGTGATCGCCTCGGCCCCGTCCCCGGCGACATCCACCGTGTAGCCCTGGGATTCGAGCACCGCGCAGGCCAGTTCCTGGTTGAGCGGGACGTCCTCGACCAGGAGCAGCCGGATCGGGGAGGCCGGCACGGCGCCGGCCGCCGGGGCGGCCACGGACTGCGACCGCAGCAGCGCCGGATCCGCCTCGATCCGGTCCTCCGCCGCGTCGGCGCCCTGCTCGCCCCGCGGCAGCACCAGGCGGAACCAGAAGGTCGAGCCCTCCCCCTCGCGGCTCACGACGCCGATCTCGCCGCCCATCAGGGTCACGAGGTGCCGGGAGATCGCGAGACCGAGGCCGGTGCCGCCGAACCGCCGGCTGATGGAGCCGTCGACCTGACTGAACCGCTTGAACAGCCTGTCCTGCTGCGCCGGCGCGATGCCGATGCCGGTATCGATCACGGAAAACCGCACCGCGTCGCCGGGGCGACCGTCGGCGGCGCGATCATCGCCTTCCCGCTCCACGGTCACCGTGACGGAACCCTCGGGCGTGAACTTCACGGCGTTGTTCAGGAGGTTGAGCAGCACCTGACGCAAGCGTCCCGCGTCACCGATCACGAAGGTCGGAAGGGCCGGGTCGATCCGGGCCTCGATGGCGAGGCCGCTGCGCAGCGCACTGCCGCGCACGATCGAGACCGTCCCGTCCACGATCGAGACCAGCGGGAAGGGGACCGGATCGAGGGTCAGCTCGCCCGCCTCGATCTTCGAGAAGTCGAGGATGTCGTTGACGACCGTGAGCAAGGCCGCTCCGGAACTCTGGATCAGCTCCAGGCGCCGCCGGTCCTCGCTCTGGATCGCATCGCCGTCGAGGAGCAGCTCGGCATAGCCGAGGATGCCGTTGAGCGGCGTGCGGATCTCGTGGCTCATCGCGGCGAGGAACTCGCTCTTGGCCGCGCTCGCGCGCTCCGCCTCGGTGCGGGCCGCCTCGACCGCCTTGCGCTCGGTGATGTCGAGATGGAGGCCGACCATGCTCTGAGGGTGCCCCTCGGCGCCGCAGAGCGTCCGCCCGCGCGCGTAGAGCCAACGCCCGCCGGCCCGGAATTCGGCCGCATAGGAGGTCCCGGACTCGACCGCCCGTCGGATCTCGATCCAGACATCGGCGACGTCGTCGGGATGAATCAACGCGGTCCATTCGGACGCCGACAGCGTGTGCGCAGCGCCGTTATCCCGCAGACCGTGCATCCGGGCGCTTTCCGGGCTCAGCGTGACGAGCCCCGTGCGCATGTCCCAGTCCCAGGTGCCGGCCTCGGCCGCGTCCAGGGCGATGCCCAGCAGGCCGCGGGCCTCCTCGACGGCGAGCCGCGCCGTGATGATGTCGTCGACATCGAGTGCGGTCCCGAGCCACTCCGCCACAGCGCCGTCCGCCGGATCGAGGCGGATCGGAATCAGCGAGATCTTGTGCCACCGGTAGAGGCCGTCGTGGCGGCGGATCCGCCACTGGCCGCTATAGCCCGTCCCGGTCTCGACCGCCCGGGTCCAGGCCGCCTCCATGGCGGGCGCATCCTCCGGGTGGTTCCGGATCAGGCGCTCCGCGCGCTCGGGCCCGATCGGCCCGTAATAGGACTGGAACTGGGCGTTGGCGTAAGTGGACTGTCCGTCCCCGACCCGCATGGTCCAGACCAGCAGCGGCAGCGCTTCGGCGAGGCCGCGATAGCGCAGCTCGCTCCGGCGCACCTCGTCTTCGGCGCGCCGGCGCTCGGTCACGTCGATGAGAACGCCGACGAGGCCGGCATTGGGGTCCTCCCCCCGGCACATGCCGCGGACGACCACGTCGCGGAGCTCGCCGTCCGGACGGATCAGCCGCGCCTCGAAATCGAATCGCGTTCTGCGGGCGACCGCGTCGGCGACGATCGCCTCGAGCCGGGCGCGGTCGTCGGGATGGTAGATCTGCGAGAAGGCGTCGAGACGCGGCGGCGGTGTCGCGGGGTCGCGACCGGCGATGGCGTAGAGGCTGGCCGACCAGACCGGCTGACCGTCCGAGAGGTCCACGCGCCAGTTTCCGACGCTGGCGAGTTGCTCGGCCATCAGGAGCTGGTGGTTCGCCGCCTCCTGAGTGCGGGACCGGGCATGGATCTCGCGATGCTGCTCGCGGATCACCGCCTCGCGGATCGCGGCCTGCGCGATCTCGCGTTCGCGCTTGGCATTGGCCTCCGTCAGCCTCAGATGGGCCACGACGATCGCGGCGAGGTCGCGGAAGGCGGCGGCGTCCGCCGGCGAGAGACCGGCTCGGGGTTCCGGGTCGGCGAGGCAGAAGGTGCCGATCCGCAGGCCGGGCTCGAGGCTCAGCGGGATACCGGCATAGAACCGGATCCCGTCCGGCGCAGCGACGGCGGGCAGGTCACGGAAGCGCACGTCGAGCCGGGTGTCGGGTACGACGAGCAGGGCATCGCTGCGAATCGTGTGCTGGCACAGGCTCTGATCCCGCCGCATCGTGGTCGGCAAGGCCTGGCAGGGCGTCTTGAGCCACTGATGCGTGTCACCGAGGAAGGCCACGAACGCGTGGCGCACGCCGAACAGACGGCAGGCTGTCCGGCAGACGGCCTCGAAATGCGGCTCGGGCGGCGTGCCCACGATCCCGAGGGCCTCAAGGGCGGCGAGCCGATCGCCCTCGTTGTCCGGCTGTGTGTTCACGTACCGTCTCCGGGTGCGGATTGGCAGCTCGGCCGGAGCCGAGCGATGCCGCGCCTAGCGCCGCGTTTCAAGCGCACCCGCCTGCGGCGCGCCCGCGCGCAGCCGCGCCGCCTCCAGCGCCCAGACCATGCCCAGCATCATGTAGACGTGGCGCCACTTCTCGATATCGATCTGGACCGCCTGCAGGAAGAACATCAGCAGCGCCGGCCAGACGATCTGCGCGTGCGCCCGGACGGGCGACGGCCGTGCCAGGAGCCGGAACCCGACGATGCCGGTGATCACCACGAGGCCGATGAACACCGTGCCCCCGAGCCAGCCCCCGTTGGCGAAGGAGCCGATATACGAATTGTGCGGTTCGAGCCCGAAGATCAGCCGCCAGTGCATCGGCCCCATGCCGAACGGCCGCTCCAGCAGCATCGCGAAGCCGCGGATCTGGTTGCCGAAGCGGCCGGTCTCGCCCTGGTCGTAGTCCTGGGTCAGGGCCGCGCGGGTTTCGAACATCTTGTGGACGTGGTCGACCGAGAGCAGCCCGATCACCGCGACGGTGCCGAGGACGACCGTGGCGAGGGTCAGGAGCACGATGCGGCGGCGCAGGCGCGGGGCGGTGCTGCCGGCATAGACCGATCCCACCATCAGGAGCACCGCGACGACGCTCCCGCCCCAGGAGCCCCGCGAGAACGACAGGAAGATGCCGGCGACGATGATCAGCAGGCCGACGAGCGAGACCAGCGGTCGCCGGGTCGAGCCGGTGAGCAGGCCGTGCATCAGGTAGAGGGCGCCGAGCGTCAGGAAGGAGCCGAACACGTTCGGGTCCTGGAAGGTGCCCGAGGCCCGGTCGTATTTGTAGAACAGGTCCTCGATCCCGAGCCACTGGAGATAGCCGACGATGCCGAGCACCGCCGAGAACACGCAGCTCGCCGTGTAGGCCTTGAGCGCCAGCTCCATCCGGGCGTGGGTGTCGTCCGCGAAGAACATCGCGAAGAAGATGCAGGTGATCGCGAGGTAGATCAGCTGCACCGTCCAGGTGACCGGGAACTCCTCGTTCAGGTAGGGCAGCAGCGCGGAGACGATGGCCGCGAGGTAGAGCAGGAGGAGTGCGACCAGCGGCACCGCCCCGCGGTGCAGCCGCACGCCGAGGCAGAGCCAGAGCAGGATCGTGGGGATCGCCACCGCGTCGTACGGGGAGGTCTCCGAGAAGGCGAAGCAGGCGAAGAAGATGAACGCCGCAAACAGCGCCTTGGCCAGCCCCTCGACGGCCACGATGAGCGGGAGTCCGCCCGCGATCCCGGACGGGACCGGGCCTGCAGGCGCTGCGGTGTGGGCCATGGCTACGCGGGCTCCACGGGCCGGTTACGCTGGCCCGCTCGTGCCGTGATGCCATCCAATCGTTGAGAATCGCCTTCGGGCGGCGCTCAGGGCCCGGCCGCCCCCGTGGGAGGCGGCCGGTCGGCTCACGCGCGGCAGGCCTCGAAGCCCTCCGTGATCGCCGCCGGATCGAGGTTGCGCCCGATGAACACCACCCGCGAGACCCGCTTTTCGTCCTTCCCCCAGTCGCCCTGCACGTCGCCGTCGAGGATCATGTGCACGCCCTGGAAGACGAAGCGCTTCGGCTCGTTCGGGAAGGCCACGATCCCCTTGCACCGGAGGATGTCCGGACCCTGCGACTGGGTCAGGTTCGAGATCCACGGCATGAACTTGTCGGGATCGACCTCACCCTCGATCTTGGCCGAGACCGAGCGGATGTCGGAATCGTGATGGTGGTGGTGTCCCGCCTCCAGGAAGTCGGGTTCGACGTCGAGGATGCGGTCGAGGTCGAAGGCGTTGCGCTCCAGCACGGCCTCGAGGGGCACCGCGCAGTTCTGCGTGCGGTGGAGCTTGGCCAGGGGGTTGATCGTGCGGATCTCGGCCTCGACCCGGTCGAGGTCGGCCGGGGAGACGAGATCGCTCTTGTTGAGCAGGATCACGTCCGCGAAGGCGATCTGGTTCTTCGCCTCGGGCGCGTCCTTCAGGCGGTCGGACAACCATTTGGCGTCGGCCACCGTCACCACCGCGTCGAGGCGGGCGGCCTCGCCCACGTCCTGGTCGACGAAGAAGGTCTGCGCCACAGGGGCCGGATCGGCGAGGCCGGTGGTCTCGACGATGATCGCGTCGAACTTGCCTCGGCGCTTGACCAGCCCATCCATGATCCGGATCAGGTCGCCGCGCACCGTGCAGCAGACGCAGCCGTTGTTCATCTCGAACACTTCCTCGTCCGCGCCGACGACGAGGTCGTTGTCGATGCCGATCTCGCCGAACTCGTTGACGATCACGGCGTAGCGCTTACCGTGATTCTCGGTGAGGATCCGGTTGAGGAGCGTGGTCTTGCCAGCGCCGAGATAGCCGGTGAGCACGGTGACCGGGATCTTGCCGGCGGCTGAGCCGGATGCGGCCGGGGCGGGAGCGTTGCTCGTTTCGGACATGACGGGTTCTTCGGTGACGGAATCGGGATCGGGCGGGTCAGGCCCCGCGAGCGTTGTCATATTGTAACAAATCCCGTCAAAGGAAGACGGGGCCACACGGTTTCGCGACTGGGGCGCCAGATCGATTGCCTGTCTGACAAGCTTTGCTCTAGGCACGCGTTGCTGCCGGGAACCATCCCGCGCAGCGCCATAGAAAAGCACCAGCGATCGCATTGATCTTGGCGTCGTCCTGGCACGAATCGTACCCTCGTCAATCAGCCCGGTCCCTCGCCCGGACCTAGAAGATCATCCGCATGGACGCCCGAAATCCGCTGGACCAGGACGAGGCCGTCACCGTGCCCCCGCGCAACCGTCGGTGGTCCGGCCTCCTGGTCGTCGCCGTCCTGCTCGCGGCCGCTGCGGGCCTGGCCTTCGCGTTCTCCGACCGGACCCGCGAGACGGCCTCGAACCTCGTCGCCGCGCTGACGGGGCTGTTCGCACCAGCCAACCCTGACCCGGGCATCGATGTGGAGAAGGCCGGCCCGGTGGAACGGGTGTTCCGGCCCTCCAAGGAGCAGCGCGCCGCCTTCGAGATCCTGCCGGTCGCCAACCTGGTGTTCCGGCCCGAGGGCACCGCCGAGGGACGGATCGCCCTCAACGAGGACGACAACGTCCCGGTCGTCTCGCCCTATGCCGGCCGCGTGACGAAGGTCCTGGCCCGCGCCGGCGACGACGTGAAGGCCGGCGACGTTCTGCTGACGCTCGAGGCCACCGACATGGTCCAGGCGCAGAACGACTATCAGGCGGCCGTGAACAACCTCCAGAAGCAGCAGGCGCTTCTGAAGCTCGATCAGACCATCGCGCAGCGGCAGCAGGAGCTGTTCCAGGCCCACGCGACGGCCCTGAAGGACTACCAATCGGCCCAGAACGACGTCATCGCCGCCCAGAGCGACCTGAAGACCGCCGAGGGCGCCCTCGACGCGGTGAAGAACCGTCTCCGGATGCTGGGCAAGACCGACGCCGAGATGGCCGCCTTCGAGAAGAAGGGCACGATGAGCGCCGAGACGCAGATCCGGGCACCGATCGCCGGCACGATCGTCCAGCGCAAGGTCGGCACCGGCCAGTACCTCTCTGCCTCCAGCGACCCGGTCTTCGTGATCGGCGACCTGTCGACGGTGTGGCTCGTCGCCAACGTCCGCGAGAGCGAGATCCCGAAGATCCGCATCGGCCAAGAGGTCGAGGCGAAGGTGGCGGGCTTCGGCGCCCGGGTGTTCAAGGCCCGGGTGAACTACATGGCCTCCAGCCTCGACCCGGCGACGCGGCGGCTGGCCGTGCGCAGCGAGGTCGACAACCCGGACCGGGTGCTGCGCCCGGAGATGTTTGCCACCTACACGATCATCACCGGCAAGGGCGAGCCGAGCCCGAGCGTGCCGGTGGCCGCCATCGTGTACGAGGGCGACCGCACCCATGTCTGGGTGGCGCGGCCCGACGGAGCCGTGGAGGCGCGCGACGTCAAGCTCGGCCTGATCAACGGCGACAATGCCCAGGTCGTCCAGGGCCTGCGCGCGGGCGAGCAGGTGGTCACCCGGGGGGCCCTGTTCATCGATCGGGCGGCCACCGGCGACAAGGCGTCCTGAGCGGGGATCCGGTCCGATGAACGCCCTGATCACCTTCTCGCTGCGCCAGCGCGTGCTGGTGGTGCTGCTGTTCGTCGTGATGCTCGGCGTCGGCTACGGCGCCTACACGCAGCTCAACATCGAGGCCTATCCAGACCCGGTCCCGCCGCTGGTCGACGTGATCACCCAGAACCCGGGCCAGTCCGCCGACGAGATCGAGCGCTACATCACCATCCCCCTGGAGGTGGCGCTCGCCGGCATCCCCAACGCCCAGGTCGTGCGGACGATCTCGCTGTTCGGCCTCTCGGACGTGAAGGTCCAGTTCAACTACGAATACACGTACGAGCAGGCGCTGCAGCGGGTGCTCAACCGCCTGTCGCAGGCGCCGACGCTGCCCAACGGAGCGACGCCGCAGATCTCGCCGACGAGCCCGGTGGGCGAGATCATGCGCTACAAGCTCGTCGGCCCGGCGGGCTACTCGCCCATGGACATGAAGACCCTGCAGGACTGGGTTCTGCAGCGCCGGTTCAAGGCGATCCCCGGCGTCGTGGACGTCACGGCCTTCGGCGGCAAGGCCAAGGAATACGAGGTCGCGGTCGACCTGAACCGCCTCCAGGCCCAGGGCCTGACCCTGGTGCAGCTGACCAACGCGCTGAACAACGCCTCGATCAACGTCGGCGGCCAGACGCTGAACGTCGGCCAGCAATCGGCGGTGGTGCGCGGCATCGGCCTGATCCGCGACATGGACGACATCAAGGACACGATGATCAGCCTCGTCAACGGCACCCCGGTGCTGGTGCGGGACGTGGCGGAGGTGCGCGTGTCGAACGCCCCGCGCCTCGGCATCGTCGGCCACGACAACCAGCCCGACATCGTCGAGGGCATCGTGCTCATGACCCGCGGCGGCAAGAGCCTGCCGACGCTGGAACGGGTCGAGGCCGAGATCGACAAGATCAACAGCTCCACGATCCTGCCGCCCGACGTGAAGATCGAGCGGATCTACGACCGCTCGGGCCTGATCCACACCACGACCCACACGGTGATGCACAACCTCGTCTTCGGCGTGGTGCTGGTCTTCGTCGTGCAGTGGCTGTTCCTGGGCTCGCTCACCAGCGCGATCATCGTGGCAGCGACGATCCCGTTCGCCCTCGGCTTCGCGATCCTGATCCTGGTGGTGCGCGGCGATTCGGCGAACCTCCTGTCGCTGGGCGCCATCGATTTCGGTCTGATCGTCGACGCCACCGTGATCATGGTGGAGAACGTCTTCCGCCACATCGCCGAGCCCGACCACGTGAAGGGCGAGACGCCGCCCGACGGCCTGACGGGCCGGCTCGGCACCATCGCGGTCGCCGGGCGCGAGGTGAACCGGGCGATCTTCTTCTCGGCGACGATCATCATCGTCGGCTTCCTGCCGCTGTTCACGATGACCGGCGTCGAGGGCCACATCTTCGGCCCGATGGCCAAGACCTACGCGTACGCGCTGCTCGGCGGCCTGCTCGCCACCTTCACGGTCTCGCCTGCGCTCTCGGCCCTGATGCTGCCGAAGAAGCTCGAGGAGCGCGATACGCTCATCGTGCGGGTGCTGCGCGTCGGCCATGAACGCGCGCTGGCCTTCGGCCTGCGCAACCGCGTCCTGGCGCTTGCCGTGATGCTGGCGGTGCTGCTGGTCTCGGGGCTCACGGCCCGCAATCTCGGCCTCGAATTCCTGCCGCGGCTCGAGGAGGGCAATCTCTACGTGCGCGGGACGATGCCGGCCTCGATCTCGCTGGAGGCCGGCAACGCCTACGTCCAGCGCATGCGCAAGATCTTCCAGGAGGTCCCGGAGGTCACCACCGTCCTGTCGCACCAGGGCCGCCCGAACGACGGGACCGACGCCACGGGCTTCTTCAACGTCGAGATCCTGGCGCCGCTCAAGCCCATCGACCAGTGGCGCAAGGGCCTCGACAAGGAGACGCTGATCCAGGACCTGAGCAAGAAGCTGGAGGCGGAGTTTCCCGGCATCGAGTTCAACTTCTCGCAGTATATCGAGGACAACGTCCAGGAGGCCGCCTCGGGCGTGAAGGGCGAGAACTCGGTCAAGATCTACGGCAACGACCTCACCCAGCTCACCAAGACCGCCAATGCCGTGAAGGCAGCCCTCGCCAGCGTCCCGGGCGTCACCGACCTGTCGGTCTTCGAATCCCTCGGCCAGCCGACGGTGCGGATCGATGTCGACCGCCACAAGGCCGCCCGCTACGGCCTCTCGATCAGCGACGTGAACACCACCATCCAGGCGGCGATCGGCGGCCAGACCGCGGGCGACCTCTACGAGTACGGCTCGGACCGTCACTTCCCGATGCGGGTGCGGCTCGCCAAGGAGTACCGCTCGTCGCTGGCCGGCATCCGCAACATCGCGGTCGGTGCCCAGAACCCCAACGGCGGCGTCATCCAGGTGCCGCTCTCCGAGATCGCCGATGTCGACCTCGTCTCGGGGGCCTCGTTCATCTACCGCGAGGACCAGGAGCGCTACATCCCGGTGAAGTTCTCGGTGCGCGGCCGCGACCTCGGCAGCGCGGTGATCGAGGCGCAGCGCAAGGTCGCCGACGCGGTGGACCTGCCGCCGGGCTACCGGCTGGAATGGGTCGGGCAGTTCACCAACCTGAAGGAGGCGGCCACCCGGCTCAGCCTCGTGGTGCCGATCACGCTGCTGCTGATCGCGCTGCTCCTCTACATCAACTTCTCGTCGGTGGCCGACATGCTGCTGACCCTGTCGGTGATCCCGATGGCGATGATCGGCGGCATCTTCGCCCTGGCGCTGACCGGCACGCCGTTCTCGATCTCGGCGGCGATCGGCTTCATCGCGCTGTTCGGGATCTCGACCATGGAGGGCGTGATCCTGCTCGCCTACTACAACCAGCTGCTCGACGAAGGCTGGAAGCGGCAGGAGGCGGTCTGGCACGCCGCCGTGGTGCGCATGCGCCCGGTGATGATGACCTGCGTGGCGGCCTGCGTCGGCCTGCTGCCGGCGGCGGTCTCCACCGGCATCGGCTCGCAGGTGCAGAAGCCGCTGGCGCTCGTGGTGGTGGGCGGCATCATCCTGGCGCCGAACCTGATCCTCGTGGTCGTGCCGGTGCTGATCTCCCTGTTCTCCCGACGGCACCCGAACCCGGACGCACAGGCCCGGTCCGCGCATCGGGCCGCCGCGTGAGCCGGTTCACGACCGCACGGGCGGGGGCTCTGCCCGTTGCAGGGGCGCCACAACGGCATCCCCGCGGGCGCCAACAGGGGACAGTTGCATTGACTTGGATGCGGTCCGCGCCGCTCTACCGAGGTGGGGTTTTCGGGGGCGGGATGGTGGACTTTGCGCCGGGACGGTGCAGACGGGCAGCCGCTGTGCTGGCGGCCTCCCTGTGCCTGTCGGCCTGCGCGGTCGGCCCGAACTTCGTGCCGCCCGAGGATCCGCCGGTCGGCCGCTACACCAAGGAACCGCTGCAGAATCCCTCCGCGGCCGACAAGATCCGGACCCGGCAGGGCGGCTCGGCCGACCAGAGCTTCGTCTCCGGCGCCGACATCCCCGGCCAGTGGTGGACCCTGTTCCACTCGAAGGCGCTGAACCGCCTCGTGGAGCAGGCCCTCGCCAACAACCCGACGCTGGAGGCCGCGCAGGCCTCCCTGCGGGTGGCGCAGCAGAACGTGCTGGCCCAGAAGGGCACGCTCTATCCGAGCCTGACCGCGACCCCGCAGATCCAGGGCGCCCAGGCGCCCGGCCTCGACCTGCAATCGCCCCTCAACAACCAGAACCAGTATCTCTACAGCCTCTCCACGCCGCAGGCGGTGGTCTCGTACAATCCGGATGTGTTCGGCGGGAACCGCCGGCAGATCGAGTCCCTGGAGGCCACCACCGAGAACCAGCGCTTCCAGCTGGAGGCGGCCTATCTGAGCCTGACCGCCAACGTGGTCGCCGCCGCGATCCAGGAGGCGTCCCTGCGGGCGCAGATCGACGCGACCCGCAAGGTGATCCAGGCGCAGACAGAGGTGCTGCAGCTCTACAACAAGCAGCTCTCCCTGGGGCAGATTGCCGGGGCCGACGTGGTGCAGCAGCAGGCGGCGCTGGCGCTGTCGCAGCAGCTGCTGCCTCCGCTGGAGAAGGCGCTCGCGCAGCAGCGCAACCTGCTCACCGCGCTGGCCGGGCGCCTGCCCTCGGACGAGGTCTCCGAGACCTTCGACCTCGCCGCCCTGCGCCTGCCGACGCGGCTCCCGGTGAGCCTGCCCTCGCGGCTCGTGCAGCAGCGGCCCGACGTGAAGGCGGCGGAGGCCCTGGTGCAGCAGGCGAGCGCCACGGTGGGCGTCGCGGTGGCGAACCGCCTGCCGCAATTCAGCCTGACCGCCACGGGCGGCTCCAGCGCCACCCGGATCGCTCAGGTCACAAGTCCGGGGGCGGCGTTCTTCACGATCATCGGGCAGGCGACGGCGCCGATCTTCGATGCCGGCACCCTGTTCCGGCGGCAGCGCGCCGCCGAGGAATCGCTGACGGTGGCGCAGGCGCAGTACAAGGCGACGGTGATCACCGCCTTCCAGAACGTCGCCGACGCGCTGCGGGCGCTCCAGGCCGACGCGAAGGCCGTGGCCGCCGCCGACGCGGCGGTGAGCGCCACGAACCAGAGCCTGGGGCTGATCCGCAAGCAATACACGGCGGGGGCGATCACCTCCTCGCAGGTGCTGATCGCCCAGCAGGGCTACCTCTCGGCGCTGGTCACCTCGGCCGCGGCGCGCGCCACGCAGTACGCCGACACCGCCGCCCTGTTCGTGGCCCTGGGCGGCGGCTGGTGGAACCGCGCCGACGTGGCGCCGCCCCCGCCCGAGAAGGACCCGCTGAAGTTCCTGTGATTGGTTGCCCCGTGTCGTGACCGACCGCGTCCTGACATTCGCCCCCGTCCCGGGGGCCACCCTGATCCTGGACGACCGCTCGGGCCGCCCCGCTACCGCGTCAGGTGTACATCGCGATGGCGTCCTGCAGCATCTGGTCGGTGGTGCTCATGACCTTGGTGTTGGCGGTATAGGCCTGCTGGGTCTCGATCATCTTCGAGAACTGATCCGAGATGCTGGCGTTCGACTGCTCCACGGAGCCGGCGGCGATGGTCGCGCCGTTGAGGCCGTAGCTCGGCGTGCCCGACTGACCCGTCGCCACGTAGGTTCCCCCGTCGAGGGAAGCGAGATTGTCCTGCAGTCCGAACTGCGCCAGCTGAAGCGAGCCGAGCGCCACGGAGCTGCCATCCGCGGCCGTGCCGGTGAGCGTGCCGGCCGGCGAGACCGTGAGGCTCGACAGGGTATTGGCGCCGGTGGGGACTTGGACGGGGGCGGTCGCCGACGGGCCGGCGAACAGGTAGTAGCCCGCACCGTTGCTGAGATAGCCGCTGGCGTCCGGAGCGAAGTCGCCGCGTCGCGTGTAGCCGGTATCCCCGGTGAAGCTCGGGCTCTGGGTCGTCCCGGTGTTCTTCCGGACGATGAAATAGCCGTTGCCCGAGATGGCGAGATTGGTCGATACGCCGGTCGACTGCACCGTACCCTGGATGTTCAGGCTGTTGCGCGTGCCCGGCGACACCCCGCCGGCCAGCTGTGTGCTGCGATCGGTCTCGGCCAGCATGTCGGCGAAGCTCGTCTCGGTGGACTTGAACCCCGCCGTCTGGGTGTTGGCGATGTTCCCCGAGATGTTGTTCAGGGCGAGCGACTGCGCCGAGGCGCCGGAAATCGAATTCGAGAGCGCGGTGAAAAGGCCCATCGGGGTCTCCATTCGCCGGAGCGGCACGGCTCCCGATCCGACGACGACCCATAGGCGTGCGCTATGGTTAACCGACGGTGTGTATGCACATGTTGCTGAGCCGGCCCGGGGGCGTCGGGGGTAGCGGGGCGACGCAATCCCGCCGCGCCGAGCCCGATCCGGTCGCACTGGCCCGGGTCGCTTCGCTCCACCTGCGGCGACCGTGGAGGCGTCAGGCCCCGAGGGCGCTCAGCACGATCTCCCGCCGATGCGGCCGGTCGCGGTGCTCGATCAAGTAGATCCCCTGCCACGTGCCGAGCGCCAGCGTTCCGTCGACCAGCGGGATGGTCAGGGCCGAATCGGTGACGAGGGTGCGGATATGGGCCGGCATGTCGTCCGGTCCCTCGGCGCCGTGGACGTAGCCGGCCTGCCGCGGCGCGAACCCGTCCAGCGCGGTCATCAGGTCGGTCTGGACGTCGGGGTCGGCATTCTCCTGGATGGTGAGCGAGGCCGAGGTGTGCCGGCAGAACACCGTGACGAGACCGTCCCGGATGCCGCTGCCGCGCACGAAGGCCGCCACCGCGGCGGTGAAATCCGTGAAGCCCGGCCCCGCGGTTGCGATGGTGAGGCGCCCGCTCGCGCGGCGCTCCAGGGCGCCGGAGGCCAGCGCCTCGACCGGACCGATCGTGCCGGCCCTGGTGTTTCCCCGTCTCATCCGGTCTCCTCCATCAGGGTCGCCCCCGGCGCGATCTCGCGCTCGCCGCGAGCGAGGATCCGTTCCAGCACGTCGATCCGGTCGGCCTCGGCGGGCGGCTTGTCCCAGCGGATGCGGCTGACCCGGGGGAAGCGCATCGCCACCCCCGATTTGTGCCGGGTCGAACGCTGGACGCCCTCGAAGGCAATCTCCAGCACCAGCCCGGCGTCGCGTCCATGGGCGACCTCGCGCACCGGGCCGAAGCGCTTGGTGGTGTTGTTGCGGACGTAGCGGTCGAGCTTGGCGAGTTCCGCGTCGGTGAAGCCGTGATAGGCCTTGCCCACCGGCACCAGCTCGTCGCCGCCCTCGGGCGCCGCCCGCCAGACCCCGAACGTGTAGTCCGAGTAGAAGGACGAGCGCTTTCCGTGCCCGCGCTGGGCGTACATCATCACGGCATCGACGATGTGCGGCTCGCGCTTCCACTTCCACCACGGTCCCTTGGGACGGCCCGGCAGGTAGGGGCTGTTCCGGCGCTTGAGCATCACGCCCTCGATGGCGTCGGCATCCTCGCCCGCCCCCACCGAGGCCGGATCCGCCCGTGCGGCTGCCAGCGCCGCCCAATCCGCGAAGGGCACACGGGGCGAGATATCGATCCGCGCGTGGTCGAGGCGGGTGACCAGCGCCTCCAGCTTCTCCCGACGGGCCTCGAAGGGTTCGGCCCGCAGGTCCTCGCCCGCGAGGGTGAGGAGGTCGTAGGCCCGGACATGGGCGGGAAACTCCTCCAGGAGCTTGGCCGTCACCGCCTTCCGGTTCAGGCGCTGCTGGAGGACATTGAAGCTCTGCACGCGCCGCTCGCGCAGGATCAGCAATTCGCCGTCGATCGCCCCTGTGAAGGTGATGGACTCGGCGAGATCCGGGAACGCCCCGGTGATGTCCTCGCCGGTGCGGGAATAGACCTTTCCGACTTGCTGACCCGCCCGGTCGGGGCCGCCGACGAGCTGGACGCGGATGCCGTCCCACTTCCACTCGGCCGAGAAGGCCTCGGGCTCCAGCTTCTCGAGGTCGGCCTCCTCCTCGATCGGGTGCGACAGCATCGGCGGCCGGAACGGGGCGGGATTCAGGGTCTCGGGCCGCTCGGCCCGGCCCTCGACCCAGGCGAACAGGGTCGCGAAGGGCGGGGTCAGCCCGTGCCAGACCTCCTCCACGGCATCGGCCTCGTGGCCGCCCAAGGCGCCGACGGCCGTCTTGGCGAGCCGCGCCGAGACACCGACCCGCAGGTTGCCGGTGACGAGCTTCAGGAGCGCCCAGCGCCCGGTCTCGTCGAGGGCATCGAGCCAGCCGGCGAGGTGACGGGAGAGCTCGCGCTTGGGGATCGTGCTGAGCGTCTCGACGACTTCGGCCAAGCTCGGTGGCGGCGGGTTGTTGTGGCCGATCCCGGCGGCCCCATCCCCTCCCGCCTCTGCGGGGGGGGAGAGAGATGGGACGGGCCAGATCAGCGCCGTCGTCTCGGCGAGATCCCCGACGTAGTTGTGCGACAGCCGGAACAGGACCGGGTCGATCCGCTCCTCGACGAGTCCGCGGATCAGCGCCGGCTTGGCCTCGCGGAAGCTCAGCGTGCCGGTCATGGCACCGAGCGCGTAGCCGCGTTCAGGATCGGGGGTGCGCGAAAAATAGTCCTGCAGCATCCGCAACTTGGCGTTGCGGCGCGGCTCGTAGGCGAGGCGGTCGAGGAGGTGGGCGAATGCGTTCACGCCGCCGCCTCCGTCCCGGAGCCGGCCTCGACGGAGCCCGGCTCGGCCTCGCCGTCATCGCCGTAACCGAGCAGGTGGAGGGGCTTGGCCTTGATGCCCTGCGTCCCGCACCAATGGACCAGCGCATCCTCCTGACCGTGCGTGACCCAGACCTCGCCGGCACCGGTGTCGCGGATGGTGCGGCACAGGTCCGGCCAGTCGGAATGGTCGGAGATCACCAGCGGCAGCTCGACGCCCTTCTGGCGGGCGCGGGCGCGCACCCGCATCCAGCCCGAGGCGAAGCAGGTCACGGGATCGGGGAATTTCCGGGACCACAGATCCTGGATCGACGAGGGTGGGCAGATCACGATCGCCCCCTGCAGGTCCTTGCGCTCGGCAGCCACGACCTTGGGCGTGTCGCCCAGCGGCACCCCTTCCTCCTTGTACAGCGTCGTCAATTTCTCCATGGCGCCGTGCAGGTGGATCGGGCGGTCCCAGCCCTCCTCCCGGAGAAGCGCCATCACCCGCTGCGCCTTGCCGAGCGCGTAGGCGCCGACGATGTGGGCGCGTTCGGGGAACAGCCGCGCCGAGTCGAGGAGCTTGCGGACCTCGCCCCGCGTGTCGGGGTGCGTGAAGACCGGCAAGCCGAAGGTCGCCTCGGTGATGAACACGTCGCAGGGCACCACCTCGAAGGGCAGGCAGGTCGGATCCGGCGCCCGCTTGTAGTCGCCCGAGACCACGACCCGAACCCCGTCCCGTTCGATGGCGATCTGCGCCGAGCCGAGCACGTGGCCCGCCGGCGCGAAGCGCACGGTAACGTCGCCGACGCGGAGTGCCGCACCGAGCGGCGCCTCCTGCCGCTGGCGGCAGAACTCCGCGCCGTAGCGCACCGCCATGATCCGCAGAGTCTCGGGCGTCGCCAGAACCTGTCCGTGGCCGGCGCGGGCATGGTCGGCGTGCCCGTGGGTGATCAGCGCGCGCTCCACCGGCCAGGTCGGATCGACGTGGAAGCGCCCGAGCGGGCAATAGAGACCCTCGCGGGTCAGGGTGAGGAGATCGCTGGCGCGTATCGGCATCGGGTCCGTGCAGCCGGTGGAGTCCGCCGGTGGCCCCGATATATAGGCGCCCCCGACCCGGCAGACGCATGGCCTCGCAGCTCAGTTCCGGCGACCTCCTCGCCGATCGCCGCTATCGCTACGCGGAGGCCTGCTTGGCCGACGGCGACCATGCGGGCGCCGCCGACCTCGCCGAGCAGGTCCTGGACCTTGCTCCGCGCTACGCGCCCGCCTGGCTCCTGCTGGGCCGGGCGCGGGAGGGTCTGGCGGCCTCCGGCGCCGATCCGGCCCTGCGTGCCGCGGCGGCACGCGCCTATGCCAGCGCCCTCGAGATCGATCCGGAAGACGGGCTGGGCGTGCGCACGCATCTTGTCCGCCTGGGTGTCGGCGACGGCCTCCCGGTCCTGTCGCCCGCCTATGTCCGGGCTCTGTTCGACGACTACGCGCCGCGTTTCGAGCACCACCTCGTGGAGGGCCTGGGCTATGTCGGCCCGCAACGCGTCCGCGACGCCCTGCCGGGCGTCCCGGAGCGCTTCCCGGTCGCGCTCGATCTCGGCTGCGGCACGGGGCTGATGGGCACCGTTCTGCGCGACCGGGTCGATCATCTCACCGGGATCGACCTCTCCCCCGGGATGCTGGCAATGGCGCGGGCCAAGACGTGGCGGGATCGGCCGCTCTACGACCGCCTGATCGAAGGCGACCTCGCCGCCGCCCTGGCGGACCTGCCGGAGGCCTGCGCCGATCTCTGCCTCGCCGCGGACGTCCTGATCTACGTGGCGGACCTCGCTGCGTTCCTGACGGGGATCGGCCGGGTCCTGCGACCGGGCGGGCTCGGCGCCGTCACGGTGCAATCCCACGACGGTGCCGGCTCGGTCCTGGGCAAGGACGGACGCTATGCCCATGCCGATGCCCACATCGCGGCGACGGCCGCCGGCGCCGGACTGGAGATCCTGACTCTGCGTCCCGCCCACATCCGGCGCGAGGGTGGGCGGCCGGTGCCGGGGCGCGTCGTTGTGCTGCGCCGCACATCGGCATGAAACCGCTTGGCTCTTCGTCCATTGTTTGTCGGCCGTGAATGGGCGCGGCCGCTCGATCGGGGGATCAGCATGGCGGATTACGGAAACAGGACAGGCCGCGCGACACCGGAGCGGAAGCCAGAACCGCCGGCCGACAAGTCCTTTCCGGCCGATCCGCGAACCCGCATCCCGTTCGCGATCGCGTTGGCCGCGCTCGCGGGCTGCGCCGATTCCATCGGCTTCCTGGAATTCTCGCAGCTGTTCATGTCGTTCATGTCGGGCAACACCACCCGCTTCGGCGTGGCGGTGGCCAATGGCGACTGGGAGAACGTCACCCGCGTCGCCAGCACCATCTGCATGTTCTGCTTCGGCGCCTTCCTGGGGACTTTGATCGCCGCCTGGGTCGGGCGCTGGCGCCTCGCCGTGCTGCTGACGCTCCAGGCCCTGCTGCTCGCCGGCGGCCTGCTGATGCCGTGGGGCACCTTCGCCTATCCGCTGCACGCCTATCCCATCGTCCTGGCGCTGGGCCTTCAGAACGCGACGCTGCAGGACGAGGGCGGCCGCTCCCTGGCGCTCACCTACGTCACCGGCGCCGTGGTGCGTTTCGGCACCGGCTGCGCCAACCTGCTGCTCGGCACGGTGGCGCCCTCCTTCTGGATCCAGGCGCCGCTCTGGGCCGGTCTCAGCACCGGCGCGGTGGTGGGCGGTCTGCTCGACATCCGCTACGGCGAATCGGCCTTCCTGTTCCCGGCGGCGCTCGCCGCCATCCTGGCGCTGATCGCGATCGTGCTGACCATCGCCAAGCCGGGCAGCACGCTGGTGGCGGGCTCCTCTCCGGCGCCCGATGCCAGCCCCAAGGCCGAGGTCATCGACGCGATCCACTGAGATCCCACCGGGGCGGGTGCGGGATCAGCCGTCGGAATCCCGGTAGCTGCCCCGGCCCTGCTTGATCACGGCACGGCTCTTCTTGGCGACGATCCGCCGTTCCTTGGAGCCCTTCGTGGGCTTCGTCGCCCGGCGGATCGGGGGCGGCGGCTTGGCGGCCTCGGCCACGAGGTCGACGAGGCGCTGCAGGATCTCGGCCCTGTTGCGCTCCTGCGTCCGGTGCCGCTGCCCGATGAGGACCAGGACGCCGTCCTTGGTCATGCGCCGCCCCGCGAGCCGCACCACGTTCGCCTTCACGCGGTCATCCACGGAGGGCGAATCCAGGACCGGCCAGCGGAGCTGGACCGCCGTCTCGACCTTGTTGACGTTCTGGCCGCCCGCGCCCGAAGCACGCATGAAGGACAAGGTGATCTCGTCCTCCGCGATGGCGATGCGCGGCGTCACCCGCAGGGACATGGCGGCCTCTCCGAGAGGATCGTCAACGGCCGCCGCGCCCGCGTATCGGGCGCGGGGCGGAGGATGCAGAGGGGTATCCCCATAACCACATTCCCCTCAATCCGCTGCCCCGCCCACGCCACCGACCCGGGCGGACCGAGGGCTGCCCGCGGGCGGCCGCGCAGCCGGGTCAGGCGGCCTCGGCCGGCGTGCGGGCGCGCACGGCGAGGGCGTGGAGACCGCGCTTGAACGCATCGTCCAGGACTGCGTTCACCAAGCGGTGCCGCTCCACGCGGCTCTTGCCCTCGAACGCCGACGCGACGATGTCGAGCCGATAGTGGGTCTCGCCCCCCGGCCGTGCCCCCGCATGACCGGCATGCAGATGCGACTCGTCGATCACGTCGAGGCGCGCCGGCGCGAGTTGCTCCCGCAGCCGCGTCTCCATCCAGTCCCGCAGGGTGCCCCCCGCGCCCGCACCATCCGTCATCCTGCCCTCGCGTCGCGTTCGTGGGCTGCCGTCAAGCCCGATCCCGCGCATGCGTCATCAGGCCCGGTGCCCTTGTGTCTTAGGTCTGCCCCCTCATAATCGGCCCGTCATGGATCTCAACTCGCGCCTGTTCGACAGCATCCGGATCAAACCGTCCTGCGACGAGCCGAAAGCCGCGGCCGAGGGCGTCTGCGAGAGTCCGGGCTGCACCCATCCGGGTCTGTACCGGGCGCCCAAGGGCCGGAAGGCGGAGGGCCAGTACTGGCGCTTCTGCATGGACCACGTCCGCGCCTACAACGCGACCTACAACTACTTCGACGGCATGAACGATGCCGCCGTCCAGGCCTATCAGAAGGACGCGATCATCGGACATCGCCCGACCTGGGCGATGGGCGTGAACCGGACCGGCCAGGCGAAACCGGCGGACGAGCCAGCCCGCGACTGGGCCTATGTCGATCCGCTGGGCATCCTGCGCGGCGAGGGCGTCGGCGATGCCCGCCGGCGCGCGCGTCAGCCCGAGGAGCCGCGCAAGCCCCGCCACTCGGCCACGGTCCGCCGGGCCCTCGACGTGATGGGCCTTGAGGAAGGCGCGGATTCGGCCGCCATCAAGGCGCAGTACAAGATCCTGGTGAAGCGCTTCCACCCCGACGCCAACGGCGGCGACCGGTCGTTCGAGGAGCGGCTGCGCGACATCATCCGGGCTCACGACGTGCTGCGTGGAGCCGGACTCTGCTGACCGGCACGAACCCTGCACGCCGGTTCGCATCCGGGATAGGGCAATCCGCACGGCGCGACCCTATATGGGGTCGATGCCGGTCGGTGGCGCCCGGGCGCGTCGCCGTCTAAGGATGGCTTCGCCCCGCCGCGGAGGCCCGGCTCGACGTCCTTTCGCGCGGATGCTCCACTGCTAGGGAGTGGAGCGACCGCGCCTCACGAGGTTCCGAATGCTCTCTGACGATACGCCCGCCGCGCTGCCCGACCGCACCGTCTCCGTCCGCGATGTCTTCGGCATCGACCTCGACCTCAAGGTCCCGGCCTATGCCGAGCCCGAGGAGCACGTGCCGGATCTCGATCCGGACTACATCTTCGACCGGGAGACGACGCTCGCGATCCTGGCGGGTTTCGCGCGCAACCGCCGCGTGATGGTCACCGGCTATCACGGTACCGGCAAGTCGACCCATATCGAGCAGGTGGCCGCCCGGCTGAACTGGCCGTGCATCCGCATCAACCTCGACAGCCACGTCTCGCGCATCGACCTCGTCGGCAAGGACGCCATCGTCCTGAAGGACGGCAAGCAGGTCACCGCCTTTCAGGACGGCATCCTGCCCTGGGCGCTGCAGAACAACGTGGCCCTCGTGTTCGACGAATACGATGCCGGCCGCCCGGACGTGATGTTCGTGATCCAGCGCGTGCTGGAACTCTCGGGCCGCCTGACGCTCCTCGATCAGAAGCGCGTGATCCGCCCGCACCCGGCCTTCCGGCTGTTCGCCACGGCCAACACGGTGGGACTGGGCGACACCTCGGGCCTCTATCACGGCACCCAGCAGATCAACCAGGGTCAGATGGACCGCTGGTCGATCGTCACGACGCTGAACTATCTGCCCCACGACCGCGAGGTCGACATCGTGCTCTCGAAGGCCACGCATTACCGGAGCGACCAGGGCCGCGACATCGTCAACCGGATGGTTCGGGTGGCGGATCTCACGCGCAACGCCTTCATGAACGGCGATCTGTCCACCGTCATGAGCCCGCGCACGGTGATCACCTGGGCCGAGAACGCCGACATCTTCAAGGATATCGGCTTCGCCTTCCGGGTGACCTTCCTGAACAAGTGCGACGAGCTGGAGCGGACCCTGGTGGCCGAGTTCTACCAGCGCGCCTTCGGCAAGGAGCTGCCCGAGAGCGCGGTGAACGTCGCGCTGAGCTGATCTGCATGGAGGACGCGATGGCGCATCCGGCCCCGACCCGCGAGGACGCTCCGGCGGCTCCGCATGCCGAGGGGCGGACGCGCTACGCGGATGATCTCTATAGCTGGGTTCAGGAGCAGGTGGCGTTGCTCCGCGCCGGCCGGGTGGACGCCCTCGACCTCGACAACATCGCCGAGGAGCTGAGCGACGTGGGCCTGAGCGACTATCATCGGCTCACCAGCGCTGTGGAGATCGTCGTGCTCCACATGCTGGAATGGGATCATCAGCCGGAACGCCGCAGCCGCAGCTCGACGCTCAGCATCGCCGAGCACCGTGAGCGCATCCTGATCCAGCTGCGGAAGAAGAGCCCCGGGTTGAGATCCAGCCTGGACGAGCGCAGCGCGACGGGTTCCGCCTCGGTCGCCTCGGGGCGGCCCGGCAGATGAGGCGCTCGCCCAAAACCCTGCCCGCGGAGTGTCCCTACAGCTGGGACGACATCCTGAATCGCCCCTTCGAAGTCGACGTCGACCGGTAGCCCGCATGTCCATCTCCAACCGCAAGCCCGGCGAGCGCCGCGAACCCGTGGCCGAGCCCCTGAAGCGCTCGGTGGCCGGCTGCCTGCGCGCCATCGCCCGGCGCTCCGAGGTCGAGGTCACCTACGCCACCGACCGGCCGGCGCTCACCGGCGACAAGGCCCGGTTGCCCGAGCCGCCGCGCAAGCTCTCGGCGCAGGACGTCGCGGTGCTGCGCGGCAATGCCGACGCCATGGCGCTGCGGCTCGGCTGCCACGACGTCGCCGTCCATCGCCGCCTCGCCCCCGAGAATGCCGCCGCCCGGGCAGTCTACGACGCGGTCGAGCAGGCCCGGGTCGAGGCGATCGGCTCGCGCCGGATGGCGGGCGTCGCCAGCAACATCTCGGCGATGCTGGAGGACCGCTACCACCGCGGCGGCAAGTACGAGACCATCACCGACCGGGCCGACGCCCCCATGGAGGACGCGGTCGCCCTGATGGTGCGCGAGCGCCTGACCGGCCAGAAGCCGCCTGAGGCTGCAACCAAGATCGTCGAACTGTGGCGCGAGCATATCGAGTCCAAGGCCGGCCCGAATCTCGACGGGCTGATCGGCTCGATCGAGGACCAGCGCAAGTTCGCCCGCTCGGTGCGCGATCTCCTCACCTCCCTCGACATGTCGGACGAGACGCCGTTCGACGCCGAGGATGACGAGAACGACGACGAGAACGACGCCCAGGACGAGGAGCAGAACCCGAGCGAGGGCGATTCGGAGGAGAAGAGCCAGGGCGAGCGCGCCGAGATCGAGACCTCCGAGGAAGCGTCCGACGAGATCGAGGACGGCGCCCAGGAATCCGCCGATGCGCCCTCGGGCGAGCTGCCCGAGGAGGCGGAGGATGCGGAATCCGAGGAGGCCTCGGAGGCCTCGCGGCCGCCCCAGCGGCAGGGCAACGAGGCGCGCGGCCCCGAATACCGGGTGTTCAACCCTCGGTTTGACGAGGTCATCCACGCCGAGGAGCTGTGCGACGCCGACGAGCTGGCGCGCCTGCGCTCCTACCTCGACAAGCAGCTCTCCCATCTACAGGGGGTGGTCGGCCGCCTCGCCAACCGGCTTCAGCGCCGCCTCCTCGCCCAGCAGAACCGCGCCTGGGACTTCGACCTGGAAGAAGGTCAGCTCGACCCGGCGCGGCTCGTGCGCGTGGTCATCGACCCCTACCAGCCCCTCTCCTTCAAGCAGGAGAAGGATACGAACTTCCGCGACACGGTCGTCACGCTGCTCCTCGACAATTCCGGCTCGATGCGCGGCCGGCCGATCACCGTGGCGGCGACCTGCGCCGACATCCTGGCGCGGACACTGGAGCGCTGCGGCGTGAAAGTGGAGATCCTGGGCTTCACCACCCGGGCCTGGAAGGGCGGCCAGAGCCGCGAGGCGTGGCTCGCCGCCGGCAAGCCGCCGAATCCCGGCCGCCTGAACGACCTGCGCCACATCGTCTACAAATCGGCCGACGCCCCCTGGCGGCGGGCGCGCAAGAACCTCGGCCTGATGATGCGCGAAGGTCTGCTCAAGGAAAATATCGACGGCGAGGCGCTGGATTGGGCGCACAAGCGCCTGCTCGGCCGGCCGGAACAGCGCAAGATTCTGATGGTGATCTCGGACGGCGCGCCGGTGGACGATTCGACCCTGTCGGTCAATGCCGGCAACTACCTCGAACGGCACCTGCGCTGGATGATCGAGGAGATCGAGACGCGCTCGCCGGTGGAACTGCTCGCCATCGGCATCGGCCACGACGTGACGCGGTACTACCGCCGCGCCGTGACGATCATCGACGCCGAGGAACTCGGCGGGGCGATGACCGAGAAGCTCGCGGAGCTGTTCGAGGAGAACGGCACGCCGGCACCGACCGGCCGGATGCTGCGCGCGGCGGGCGGGCGGCGCTGACCGTCCGCGGGCCTTCTTCGGCCTCGAGGCCCATCCGCTCCGGCCTCTCATCCTGAGATGCCGGAGCGCCGCGGAGGCCGCGAAGGAAACCTCCGTCAGGCCGCCCGATCCCTGGAGCCCTCCTTGGCGGCCCGCTGACGCGGGCCCCTCAGGATGCGGTCGTGAACGGGATTTTCCGGATCACTGTGCCTGTTGCGCGCAAGCGGAAACCGCCGCGGCCTCGGGGGCCACGGCGGTTCGAACCGTCCGATGAAGGATGGCGTGAAGCCCGGAGACTCAGGCCGCGACGGCCGGGGCCTCGGCGAGCTTCTTGTGGATCTCGCGCTTCAGGAGGCGGGCGGTCTGCGACAGGTCGCCCTCGCCAGCCTTGATCAGGAAGGCGTCGAGCCCACCGCGGTGCTCCACGGAGCGCAGGGCGTGCGCGGTGACCCGCAGACGGACGCGCTTGCCGAGCGCGTCGGACTGGAGAGTGACGTTGCACAGGTTCGGCAGGAACCGGCACTTGGTCTTGCGGTTCGAGTGGCTCACGAGGTGGCCGACCTGAACGGCCTTGCCGGTGAGTTCGCAGCGGCGCGCCATGATAAAAAACGATCCCGTCTCGTTCCGCCCGAATAGACCCGATCGCGACCGGCGCGATCATCGTCGCAGCAGGCGGCGCCCATTGCGTGTTCCAGGTCCGGCGGAGTCCTGTTGAAGGCGCGAGCCTATAGGCGACGAAGGCGCGCCGCGTCAAGGTGCCCGCCGACCGCAGAGCCGCCCGGGCCGCCCCGGCCGCCCAACGGTCTGTTAACCACGATGCCGGGATATAGCCTTCTTCCACCTGCAGGAAGGTGCCTCTCCCGGCTCCGGGCCTCGAGAGGCGTCCGACGCGCGGGGGTGTTCGAGAGGGTGTGTCCGAGCGCGTGTCTTGGGCCGCCCGCCCTGGGATGCGATCCGGATCATGAGCGCCACGCCAATCCGTCGGATGATCAAGCCTGTGACAAAGCACGCTGCCGGGCGCCTCGCGGGCAGCCTCCTCGCCCTCGCTGCCCTCATGGCTCCGGCCGATGCCGCCTCGCGGGCGTCGCGCGCGAAGCGGGCCGCCGGGGCTGCCGCGACCGTGGCGGTCGATTACGGCATCAACCTCGCCGGCCTGCCGATCGGCACGGCGCGGCTGGCCGGTTCGTTCGACCGCGACCGCTACCTCATGGACGTGTCGGCGGTGCTCACGGGCCTCGTCGGCGCGATCACCGGCGGCAAGGGCTCGGCCCGGGCCTCCGGAAGCTTCGCGGCGGCACCGCAGCCCGGCGCCTTCGCCATCGCGACCCAGACGGCCAGTTCCGGCATCGCGGTGCGCATGGCCCTGGCGCACGGCAACGTGGTCCAGGCTGAGATCACGCCGCCCCTCGTGGACATGCAGGACCGCGTCCCGGTCACAGCCTCCAACAAGCGCGGCATCATCGACCCGGTCAGCGCCCTGCTGATGCCGACTCAGGGACGCGGCGAGCCCCTCGATCCGGAAAACTGCAACCGCACCCTGCCGGTCTTCGATGGCGCCACCCGCTTCAACGTGGTGCTGAGCTACGCCGAGACGCGCCCGGTTCAGAAGCCCGGCTATGCCGGTCCGGTGCTCGTCTGCAACGCCCGCTACCAGGCGGTGGCCGGCCACCGCCCGGACCGGCCGGGGGTGAAGTTCATGGAGGAGAACCGCGAGATGTCGGTCTGGCTCGCCCCCGTCGAGGGGACGCGGGTCCTGATCCCGCTGCGCATCTCGGTGCTCACCACGATCGGCACCAACATCATCGAGGCGACGCGCTGGAGCCAGGGCGGCAATGCGGGCACGACCGGGACGGCCGGCGCCGCCGGTACCAGCGTCGCACAGGCGAGCCTGCCCGGGCAGTAGCGGCGGTTTGACCGCCCGCGGCTTTCCCGGCACGTCCGCGCGGCGCGACAGCCGCGCCAGGGAGGTCAGCCAATGCCCAAGGGCTACATCATCGTCCGGATGACGGTCACCGATCCGGAGACCTACAAGGACTACGCCGCCCTGGCCTCCGAGGCCATGCGCAAGTATGGCTGCACGCCGCTGGTGCGCGGCGGCCGCTGCGAGGCGCTGGAGGGCGAGGCCCGTCCGCGCAACGTCGTGCTGGAATTCGAGTCCTACGAGGCGGCGCGCGCCTACTATTTCTCGCCCGAGTACCAGGCCGCCGTCGCCAAGCGCCGGCCGGCGGGGATCGGCGAGGTGGTCCTCGTCGAAGGCGTCGACTGATCCGCCTGGCGTTCGGAGCCCGCGGTCGATGCAGCCCGCGCCGCCCTCAGCCCGGAGCGCCGCGCCCTCGGGCAGCGCGAGGCCTGAAACCGTGGCGCTCTCCCTCAGGTGCCTGCGGGCCCAGAGGAGGCGGCTCCGGAGCGCGCGGCCGGAGGTGGAGGAAATCTTCACGTTCCCGGCGATAATCGGCGGATGCGCCCGCTTGCTCTCCGAATCGCCCTCGCCTTGGCCGTCGTCACCGGCCCGGCGGCCGCGCAGCCCCTGAGCGCCGGCACCGCCGATCCGGGCTGCGGCGGCGACGCTTTCTCGTCGGCCGAAGTCGTCGAGCACCGGCCGCCGCGGCGCGGCCCCCTCGTGGCGGTGCCCGACACGCTCTGCGCCGACGTGGCACCGCAGCCGGGCACGCCGACGACGCAGATCGACATCTTCCCGATGATCACGCCCCAGATTGGACCTGGCGGGGGCGGCATCCCATATGAGGGCGGACCGTCCCGGCCCTACCGTCCCTGAGACGCGGCCGGCCGGTCGAACCCGCCTCCCCGCCCGCGCCGCGACGGCGCCGCGACGGCCTTCCCGTTCGAAGGAACCGCCGACCATCGACGCGCTGCTCCGCCCCTCGCCCAGCCGCTCGCTGTCCCGCGATGCCCGCGCCCGCGGCGTCACCGCGGTCCTCGGGCCGACCAACACCGGCAAGACGCATCTCGCCATCGAGCGGATGCTCGCGCACCCGACCGGGATGATCGGGTTGCCCCTGCGGCTTCTCGCCCGGGAGGTCTACCTGCGCGTCGTCGCCAAGGTCGGCCCCGAGAAGGTCGCGCTGGTCACCGGCGAGGAGAAGATCAAGCCGGACCGGCCGCGCTACTGGATCTGCACCATCGAGGCGATGCCCCGCGACCTCGACGTGGCCTTCGTGGCCATCGACGAGATCCAGCTCGCCGCCGACATGGACCGCGGCCACGTCTTCACCGACCGCCTGCTCTACGTCCGCGGCCGGGAGGAAACCCTCCTGATCGGCTCCTCGACCATGCTGCCTTTGGTTCAGGACCTGATCCCCAACGTCCACACCACGACCCGGCCGCGGCTCTCGCAACTGACCTTCGCGGGGGAGAAGCGGCTGTCGCGCCTGCCCCGGCGCACCGCGATCGTCGCGTTCTCGGCCGAGGAGGTCTACGCCATTGCCGAGCTGATCCGGCGTCAGCGCGGGGGCGCCGCAGTGGTGCTCGGCGCGCTCTCCCCCCGGACCCGCAACGCCCAGGTCGAGATGTACCAGGCGGGCGACGTGGACTACCTCGTCGCAACCGATGCCGTCGGGATGGGCCTCAACCTCGACGTCGACCACGTCGCCTTCGCGGCGAACTGGAAGTACGACGGCACCCGCTTCCGCAAGCTCACCCCCGCCGAGATGGGCCAGATCGCCGGCCGCGCCGGGCGCCACCTCGCCGACGGCACCTTCGGCTCCACCGGGCGCTGCCCGACCTTCGAGGCCGAGCTGGTGGAGCGGCTCGAGAGCCACGACTTCGATCCCCTCCGCATCCTGCAATGGCGCAATCCGGACCTGCGCTTCAGCAGCCTGGAGGGCTTGCAGGCGAGCCTCGACGAGCACCCGCGCGAATCGGGGCTGACCCGCGCCCCCATGGGCGAGGATCAGCAGGCCCTCGAGATCCTCATGAAGGAGGACGACATCCGCGACATGGCGCGCAGCGCCGCCACGGTGAGGCGGCTCTGGGACGTCTGCGGCGTGCCGGACTACCGCAAGGTCCACCCGCAGGTGCACGCCGATCTGGTGGCCCAGCTCTACCGATTCCTCATGAAGGGGATGGCCGGCCGCATCCCCGACACGTGGTTCGCCGAGCAGGTGGCCATGATCGATCGGACCGACGGCGACATCGACACGCTGTCCCGTCGGATCGCCCAGGGACGCACCTGGACCTTCGTCGCCAACAGACCCGACTGGCTGCGCGACCCGGAACATTGGCAGGGCGAGACACGTCGGGTAGAGGACAGACTGTCCGACGCCCTGCACGAACGCCTCGCGAGCCGCTTCGTCGACCGGCGCACCAGCGTCCTGATGCGGCGCCTGAGAGAGAACACGATGCTCGAAGCCCAGATCACCGCCGACGGTGACGTCACCGTCGAGGGTCAGCATGTCGGCCACCTTCACGGATTCCTGTTCGTTCCCGATGCCAGCGCCGAGGGGCACGAGGCCAAGACCCTGAGGAGCGCCGCCGAGAAGGCGCTCGCGGGCGAGATCGAGGCGCGGGCCGAACGATTCGCCGCGACCGCCGATTCGACCCTCGTGCTCTCGCATGACGGCACGATCCGGTGGACCGGCGCGCCGGTGGCCAAGCTCACCCCCGGCGAGAAGCTGTTCGCCCCGCAGATCCGTCTGCTGGCGGACGACAGCCTGACCGGCGCGCACCGCGAGAAGGTGGAGGCCCGCCTGGATGCGTGGCTGAAAGCCTACATCGTGCGCCTGCTCGGCCCTCTGATGGAGATCGAGACCGCGGCGGACCTTACGGGTCTCGCCAAGGGCATCGGCTACCAGGTCGTCGAGGCGCTGGGCGTGCTGGAACGCTCGAAGGTGGCGCACGAGATGCGCAGCCTCGATCAGGACGGCCGCGGGGCGCTGCGCCGCCACGGCGTCCGCTTCGGCGCCTACCACATCTTCCTGCCGGCCCTGCTCAAGCCGGCGCCGCGGACGCTCGCGGCGCAGCTCTGGGCCCTGCGCAACGGCGGCCTCGACCAGCGCGGCCTCGACGAGATCGCGCATCTGGCCGGCTCCGGCCGCACCTCGATCAAGGTGGACCGCGAGATCGCCAAGGGGCTGTACCGCGCCGCCGGCTTCCGGGTCAGCGGCGAGCGCGCGGTGCGCGTCGACATCCTGGAGCGGCTCGCCGACCTGATCCGCCCGGCCATCGCCTATCGCCCCGGCACCACCCCGGGCGCCCCACCGGACGGAACGGCCGACGGCGACGGCTTCGTGGCCACCGTCGGCATGACCTCCCTGGTCGGCTGCTCGGGCGAGGATTTCGCCTCGATCCTGAAGTCCCTGGGCTACAACGTGGAGACGCGTCCGGGCCCCGCCATCACGGTGCCGCTCGTCCCCGCCGCGGCCACGGCGCCGGCCGCACAGGCCGCCCCGGCCGAGGCGTCTTCCGACGAGGCCATTGCCGCGCAGGCGGATGCCGCGGAGCCGGCCGGCGACGAGGCCCCGGCCGCGGAGGACGGCGAGACCGCCGCGGAACACGCCTCCCCGGGGGATGAGGTCCCGGCCGTCGAGGCCGAGGCGTCCCCGACCGAGGATCAGGCGCCGGACCTCGCAGCCGATGCGACCGCCGGAGAGCAGGCCGAGGAGCCCGCGGGCGATGCGCCGCACGCGGAGGCGACCGGCGCCGGATCGGAGCAACCGGACCAGGCTCCCCAGGAGGCTGCGCCGGCCGCCGAGCCGGTCTCCGCCACCGAGCAGGCCGCGCCCGGCTCGGCCGAGGCGGAGCCCGATGCGGCCGATGCGGCCGAAGGCAAGGCCGCGGAGGGCGAACCCGCCGCGGAGGTTCCGCAGATCGACGTCTGGCGCCTGCAGCGGCATCAGCGCCCGGCGCACCAGCGTCCGCAGAATCGCCCCCGCGGCGCGGGACGCGGCCGGGATGCGGGCCAACCGGGCCAGAACCCGGGCCAGGGACGCGCGGATGGCGGCCGGCTGGAGCAGCGTCGCGCCGAGGGTGGCGAGGGCGGCCCGCGGCCCGGACGGGATCGCGGTCCACGCCGCGACCGGTTCGAGGGCGGTCGGCCGGAACGCCGCGACGATCAGCGCAATGCGGAGCAGCGCCATGCCGGCCCGCGGCCTGACCAGCGGCCGCCCCGGCGCGAGCGGGCGCCCGACCCGGATTCGCCCTTCGCCAAGCTCGCCGCGCTGAAAGCGCAGCTTGAGGCCGGCGACGGCGGGAAGCGCTGACCTTCACCGCGGATGCGGGAGGACCGGCAGCGCCTCGACAAATGGCTGTGGTTCGCGCGCTTCGCGCGGACCCGGTCCCTGGCAGCGCGGCTGGCCTCCGACGGGTTCGTCCGGGTGAACGGCAGCCGGGCCGAGAACCCGGCGCGGGCGATCGGCATCGGTGACGTGGTGACGGTGGCCGCGCCGCACGCGACCCTGGCTGTAAGGGTCCTCGGCCTCGGCGTACGGCGCGGCCCCGCCCCGGAAGCGCGGCTGCTGTACGACGATCTGTCCGGCGGCGGGCCGCCGGTCGAGACGCACGAGTGATGAGGCTGTGCCACAGCCCCCGCGCGAGCGGACCGTCGCGGACCGCATGCGGCGCACACGCGCTTGTCAGCCCGGGAGGCAGGGTCTAGAGCCGTTGGCCTCCGAAGCCCGGCTCCGCGCCGGGCCTCACCGGCGTTCCCCTCGCAGCGCCCACTGGCGCGCGCAGGCCGTCCCCAGGCTCTGCCCGGGCCAAGTCGAGTTTTAGGACGAAGACATCCGATGACCTACGTCGTCACCGACAATTGCATCAAGTGCAAATACACGGACTGCGTCGAGGTCTGTCCGGTGGATTGTTTCTATGAAGGCGAGAACATGCTCGTCATTCATCCGGATGAGTGCATCGATTGCGGCGTGTGCGAGCCGGAATGCCCGGCCGAAGCGATCAAGCCCGACACGGAGTCGAATCTGGACACGTGGCTGAAGCTGAACGCCGACTACGCCAAAACCTGGCCGAACATCACGCAGAAGAAGGAAGCTCCGGCCGACGCCAAGGAGTGGGACGGAAAGGCCGGAAAGCTGGAGGCGCATTTCTCGCCGAATCCTGGATCTGGCGACTGAGCTTGGGACGAATTCACAGGATCTGACGCGCATGCGCCCGCGGCTTTCCAGTGGGCGGGAAGTTTTTTCAGCCCCGCCGCTTCGCTGAAGGCCCCCTCGGGGCTGCGTCATACGAAGCCCAGATACGCGGCCAGGTCATTCCTGTCCCATGGCACCAGTGTAAAACTCTTTGACGCCGCGCTTGGTCCGCGCGTGCGTCTTCAGGGATGCTTTGATCTGCGCGCCGGATTGTGGTAGACAATCCGCCTGCCGTCGCTTGCGCCTGACGTGCTCCCTCCGGCTGAAACGCCTTCGATTTTCGGTTGTTAGGAGTAGTACGCGATCGGCCGCCGAAGGAGACTTCGGCGGACGCGCCAGGTGTTTGCACGGCCGCGCCGGGGAATGACCGGGATCGTCGCGCTGGGCGTGGGGGTTTCGGGAGCGGCGAGGCAGACCGGGTGTCCCGCCCGGAAGAACACGGTTTCGCGCGGCGCCGAACGCTGCGCGCCAGTGGAGGCCCTTCTCGCATGACCACAGCCAAGAAGACGACGACCACAGGCCGGCAGGGCTTCAAGACCGGCGAGGCTGTCGTGTATCCGGCCCACGGCGTCGGTCGCATCACCGCGATCGAGGAGCAGGAAATCGCGGGCTACAAGCTTGAGCTGTTCGTGGTCTCGTTCGAGAAGGACAAGATGGTCCTGCGCGTCCCCACAGCGAAGGCCAACAGCGTCGGCATGCGCAAGCTCGCCGAGCCGGAACTGGTGAAGAAGGCTCTCGACCTTTTGACCGGCCGTGCCCGGATCAAGCGCACCATGTGGTCGCGCCGCGCGCAGGAATACGAGGCCAAGATCAACTCGGGTGATCTGCTCTCCGTCACCGAGGTCGTGCGCGACCTGTTCCGCTCCGAGGCCCAGCCCGAGCAATCCTATTCCGAGCGCCAATTGTACGAGGCGGCTCTGGACCGGATCGTGCGCGAGATTTCTTCGGTCAACCGCATCACCGAGACCGAGGCGCTGAAGCTGATCGAGCAGAGCCTCGCCAAGTCGCCCCGCCGGGCGAAGAACGAGGCCGAGCCCGAAGCCGAGGCCGAGGGGGACAGCGAGGGCGACGACCTTCAGGAGGAAGCCGCCTGAGGCGCGCATCGCATCGCGACAACGACATTCAACCCGGCCCTGGTGGCCGGGTTTTTTCTTGCGTCCGCGCAGCCGGCTCCCCCCAACGGCCCTGACCGTTCGCGAAGGCCTGGGCTGGACGGCGCGGGGCGGGATCCCATGTCTTCCAGACGGAACACGAATTCGTGGCCGCTGCGTTGTCGCATTGTGGGGCATCGGGACGGAACTTTCCCGTTTTGCCTTCCGTTGTCGGTTGCCTGGCGTCACCCCCCGGTGGCGCCTGCGCGTCGGGCCCTTGGGTCCGACGCCGCAACAGCACTCGGCAACAAGAGGCAGGCGGATGGCTGAGATCGCGGGAATTCGACGGCAGTTCATACGGACTGCCATGGAGGCGCCCTTCCTGGCCCGGGAAGAAGAGCGGGGCCTCGCCGTCCGATGGAAGGACGAGCGCGACGAGCGGGCCCTCCACCGTCTGATCTCGGCCCATATGCGCCTCGTCATCGCCCTGGCGGGGCGTTTTCGTCACTACGGCCTGCCCATGGCCGACCTCGTCCAGGAAGGGCATGTCGGCCTGATGGAGGCCGCGGCCCGGTTCGAGCCGGAGCGGGACGTCCGCTTCTCCACCTATGCGACGTGGTGGATCCGCGCCTCGATCCAGGATTACATCCTGCGCAACTGGTCGATCGTACGCGGCGGGACCTCCTCGGCGCAGAAGGCGCTGTTCTTCAATCTGCGCCGGCTGCGCGCCCGGTTGATGCAATCCACCGAGGAACATGTCGGCGACGAGATCCATCGCCGCATCGCCAGCGCGATCGGGGTATCCCGTGACGACGTCGCCCTGATGGATGCACGCCTGTCCGGCCCCGACATGTCGCTCAACGCCCCCGTGGGCGAGGACAGCGACGCGTCCTCGGAGCGGATGGATTTCCTGGTCGACGGGGCCGACCTGCCGGACGAGACCGTGAGCGCCACGGTCGACGGCGAGCGCCGCCTCAGCTGGCTACAGCAGGCTCTGACCGTCCTGTCCGAGCGTGAGCTGCGCATCCTGCGCGAGCGCCGCCTCGCCGAGGATCAGGCGACCCTCGAAGCCCTCGGCCAGCGGCTCGGCATCTCCAAGGAGCGGGTCCGCCAGATCGAGAACCGGGCCCTGGAAAAGCTGCGCCGTGCGCTCGCCGACCGCTTTCCCGCCGCCACGGGCAGCCCGCATATCGGCTGAGCGGCACGCAGCGTCATCATCACGAAGCCCGGCCCGGCGGCCGGGCTTTCGTGTTTCAGAAGGGTCGCCCATGCGACGGGCCGCCGTTGTCGGGCCGGCTGCGCGACATCTCCGGCGCAGCGGGTGTGCCTGCGGATATACCTGCCTGCGCGTGCGATGACGGGGGCCGGTGCCGTGGTCGCGAGCGGGATACCGCCGCGCGCCCGTTACGCCTCCTGAACGACGGGGCTGCGCCGCTCCCGCCGGCGCCGGCGGCGGCCGGCCTCAGGGGTGGCGTCGAGCCAGATCACGAGCGCCAGGGCGACGAGCGCCGGCACGCCGAGGGCCAGGAAGGCACCGGTCCAGCCGAACAGCCCGTATGACAGGCCGCCGTACCAACTCGAGAGCGCGCCGCCCACGCCCTGCACCGCGTTGACGCTGCCGAGCGCCGTCTGGGTCCGGCCCGATCCCCAGGTCAGGTCCGCCACCACCACGGGCACCGCCACCCCGACGATGCCGGAGGCCACGCCGTCCAGCACCTCGGCGGCGATCAGCCACACCGGATCGTCGATCAATCCGGACATGAGCGCGCGCACCGGCAGCACGGCGAAGGCCACCATCAGCAATTGACGGCGTCCGCGCCTGTCGGCCAGCGAACCGGCAAACAGAGCCACGGGCACCATGACGAGTTGCGCCACCATGACGTAGCGCGCCGTCCACGTCGTGGCGTCGGCCGCGGTCGCCACGAGCTTCTGCCCGAGCAGCGAGAGCATGCCGCCGTTCCCCAGGTTGAACAGGGTCAGCGCCACGGTCAGCACCAGCAGACGGCGGTTGCCGAGAACCTGACGCAGGCCGCTGCGCTCGGGTTCGTCCGCGTCGTCCTCCTTCCAACCGACGGCGCGGCGCCGGTTCCAGGCGCCGGCGGGCGTCGTCAGCGTGGCGCCGATCGCCGCCACAGCCATGCCGCCGAGGACCCAGAAGGCGATCGCAGGCCCGAAATAGCCGGTGCCGAGGCTGATGCCCCCCGCCGCGACCAGGATGCCGATGTGGTTGAAGGCCTGGTTGCGGCCCTGCTGGGCGGGGAAGCGGTCCTTCCCGACGATGCCCAGGGTCAGCGACGCGACCGCCGGCAACAGCAGGGTGCCGCCGGCCGCGGCGAGCAGCTGCGCGCACAGGACCGCCGGAAAGCTGCGCGCCGGGAGGAGCAGCAGCGTGCCCGCCAGGATCGCCCCGCAGGCCAGGGCGATCAGCAGGCGTGGCCGGGGAAACCGATCCACCAGGGCACCGAACGGGCCGCTCAAGAACAGCGTGCCGAACCCCACCAGCGTGACGACGAAGCCGACCCGGGCGGGACTCCACGAGGCGGATTCCGCCAGCCAGGTTCCCAGAAAGGGGCCGAGGCCGCCCTGGATGTCCCCGATGAACAGGTTGATCAAGGCGAGGTTTGTGGTGGGGGCCATGCGATCCTGGAGCCGTTTCGGGCCCCGGACGTGAACGGGGACCCCGGAACGGTCAAGCCCGGAACGCAGCCTCCGTCGCGGAGCAGGGCGGCGACACCCTCATGCGGGGCGACGTGCGGCGTCTTCGGCGAGAGAGCGGGCGAAACCCTGCACGGTCCGCGGCGCGGCCGCCCTGACCGGGACCGGGGCCCTCGTCGGCGGCGGCGATGGGCAGGCTCGCGGTGGCAGCCCTAGCGCCCAGCACGGCACCCGAAGGCGCCGGGAAGGTCGGCGGCCGGTTCGGGCTGCCAGACCTGCCGGGCAGCTTCGTCGCACTGAGCGCCGCGCTCCTGAGCGGACGCCCTATGCGCGCGGGCGGCGGCCTCTCGGGGTCCCGGCGGCCGCCGCGCGGCCGCCGGTCGTCACCTCAGGAGGCGAGCGGGCCCTGGGCGCCCTGCTGCTCCATCACCTTCTGCCGGTAAAGGCCGACGAAATCGATCGGGTCGATGTACAGGGGCGGGAAGCCGCCGTTGCGCACCGCCTCGGCCACGATCTGGCGGGCGAAGGGGAAGAGCAGGCGCGGGCACTCGATCATCACCGCCGGATGGATCTGGTCGGCCGGGATGTTGAGCAGCCGGAACACGCCGGCATAGGTCACCTCGAAGGCGAACAGCACTTCGTTCTGGATCTTGGCGTCGCCCTCGAGCTTCAGCTCGACCTCGAAATCGGTCTCGGAGAGCTGCTGCGCGTTGACGTTCACCTGGATGTTGATCTGCGGCCCCTGGCCCTCCTTGGGCTGAAGGGAGCGCGGGGCGTTCGGATTCTCGAAGGAGAGATCCTTCGTGTACTGCGCCAGGGCATTGATGGTCGGCACATCGCCCTGCGGCATGCCGCCGCCGTTGCCGTTCGCTGCCGGGGAATCGGCCATGCGGATCATCCTTCTCGATCGACCGGCGAGGCCGGCGCGGGTTGTTGTCGCGGCGGGAGCCGCTGGATCACGCCGCGGAACTACCCAAACGGCAGGGCCGCTAACACGCGCGCCGGGCCTGGACAAGCGAAGTGACAGGCGAGGTGACGGGGCGCTGGCGCCGGCGGCACCGGCAACCCATATCGCGATTGCGTGCGGGACCAGTTGACCCCGACGATACAACCGGCTCGCTCCCGGCGCGTTGGTCGGATATGAGTCGGCCATACCTATGCGCGCTTAGCCGGCGCCGCACCGGGCATGACCTGAGCAAGGGGCACAGGGTCTCGCCGCGGCCACCATCGGATCGGTGATGCAGGACAGTTTCGACGTAACGACGATCATCTTCCTGGCGCTGGCCGTCTTCGTGATTTGGCGTCTGCGCTCCGTGCTCGGTCAGAAGACAGGCGCCGAACGCTCGCCGTTCAAGCCGGTCGACCGCAGCCGCACCGAACCGCAGGCGCGTTCCGACGGCGACAACGTCGTCCGGCTGCCGGGTGCCGACCGGGTGCAGGCCGCGCCGCCGACCGCCGCCGCGCCGCGGGACTGGCGGGGGATCGCCGAGCCGGGATCCGAGGTCGCCCGCGGCCTCGAGGCCTGCGTCCAGGCGGAGCCCGGGTTCGACCCGCGCGCCTTCGTCGAGGGCGCGAAATCCGCCTACGAAGCCATCATGATCGCCTTCGCCAAGGGCGATCGGAAGACCCTGCGCGGCCTGCTGTCCAAGGAGGTCGGCGAGGCCTTCGAACGCGCGATCGCCGAGCGGGAGCGCAACCGGCAGACCCTGGAGACCACCTTCGTCTCCATCGACAAGGCCGAGATCGTGGCCGTCGAGGTGCGCAACCGGGTGGCTCACGTCACCGTGCGTTTCCTGTCGAACCTCATCACCGCCACCCGCAACGCGGACGGCAAGGTGGTGGACGGCAGTGCCGAGACGGTGGTCGAGGTTCCGGATGTCTGGACCTTCTCCCGCACCCTCGGCTCGCGGGACCCGAACTGGCAGCTCGTGGCCACCGAGGCCGGCGCCTGAGCCCGTGACAGGCGTGCCGTGACGATCTTGCCGTGCCGATTCACCATGCCCGGTCCGGAGCAGTCCCGGCCGCCCTCCTCGCGTTCCTGCTGAGTCCATCCGTGTCCGCCGCGCCAACGGCGGTCGGCGGTGCGGTCCTGCGCCCCGTCGCCCCGGCGGACCTGCCGGGCTTTCCCGGTGCGCAGGCGGAAGCGGCGCTCGACGCCTTCCGGCGGGTCTGCGCGGCACCGGCGCCTGCCCAGCCCCAGCCGGACGGCGTCGCGGGCGATCCGGCCGCCCTCGCCGAGGCCTGCACGGCCGCGGCCGGCCCCGTGCCGGACGCCGCCGCGTTCTTCCGCGAGCGGTTCGACGCCTTCCGCATCGATCGGCCCGGCGCGGAACGGCCCGGCTTCCTGACCGGCTATTTCGAGCCGGAGCTCACGGGCTCCCTCGCGCCCGGGCCGGATTTTCCGACGCCGGTGCTCGCCCGTCCCGACGACCTGATCTCCCTTGCCCCCGGCGAAACCCGTCCGGGGCTCGATCCGACCCTGCGCGCCGCGCGGGCCACCGCGGACGGATTTGCCCCCTATCCCGACCGCGCCGCCATCGACGACGGAGCCCTCGGGGCGCATGCGAAGCCGATCCTGTGGCTGCGCGACGCGGTCGATCTGCTGGTCCTGCAGGTCCAGGGCTCCGGGCGCGTCCGGCTACCGGACGGTCGCGCGGTGCGGGTGCTGTACGACGGCCGCAACGGGCGCCCCTATACGGCGGTGGCCAAGCTGATCGTCCAGGAGGGGCATCTGCCGCTCGAGGGCCTGACGCTTGCCCGCTGGACCGGCTGGCTGCGCGCGCATCCCGAGATCGCCAAGCGCCTGATCCGCACCAACGCCTCCTACATCTTCTTCCGCCTCGCCCCGGTCGCGGATCCGGCCCTCGGGCCGCCCGGCGCCGCGAACGCGCCGCTCAGCCCGGGCCGCAGCCTGGCGGTCGATTCGACCCTCTGGCGGTACGGCCTGCCGTTCTGGCTCGCAGGGCCGCTGCCCGGCGCGGCGCAGGACGGAGCCCCGGACGCGCCCGGGCGCCTCGTCATCGCCGCCGATACCGGATCGGCGATCGTCGGCCCTGCCCGCGGCGACCTCTTCGTCGGCACCGGTCCTGCGGCCGGCGTGGTCGCCGGAAACCTCCGCGACGCCATCGGATTCGTGGTCCTGCTGCCGCGCCGCGCCGCTGCGCCCGGAGCCGCGCCGTGAGGCCCCCGCGCCGCGGGCGCCGCCTGACCGCGGGCGAGGCCCGCCTCTGGGACGCGATCGCCAAGCTGGTGACGCCGTTGCCGGGCCGCGCGTCCCCGACCCCCGAGCTTCCCCGACCGCCGGCGCCCCCGACCGCCGCCATGCCGCCCCTGTCGGCCCCGATCCTGAAGCCCAGTGCGCCGCCAACCGCCAAGAGGCCGCGGGCGAAGCATCCGCCGAAACCGGCACCGGAGCCGCCGCGTCCGGCAACCGCCGCGCCGTATCAGCCGCCGCCGCAGCGCCACAGCCCGAGCACCAGCCTGGAGCGGACCGCCAAGGTCGGCCTGCGCCGCGGACGACTGGCGATCGAGGCGCGGATCGACCTGCACGGGATGGTGCAGACGGAGGCCCATGCCGCGCTGACGGGCTTCCTGCTCCGGGCGCGGGCCGCCGGGCATTCCTACGTGCTGGTCGTCACCGGCAAGGGCGGACCGGATTACGCGGAGGCCTTCGCCGAGCGCGGGGTGCTCCGCCGCAGCGTGCCGCACTGGCTGCGGGGGCCGGAACTGCGCGGCATCGTCCTCGGCTTCGAGGAGGCCGCCCGCCACCATGGCGGCGGCGGCGCGCTCTACGTCCGTCTGCGGCGCCGATAGGGGTCCGGAACCCGGCGCGCAGCGGCCTGTTCACCGGTGTCCGCAGCCTGCGCGGCAAACCGCGCCGGAGCCGCGCGGTTGCGGCCCGGACCGATCCCGCCGATATCCGGAGCCGGCGCATGAGGCGCCACGCACGCAAAGTCGCGAGAGAGATGCCGGAGCTTCCCGAAGTCGAGACGGTGCGGCGGGGCCTGGCGCCCGCCCTGGTCGGAGCCCGCTTCAGCCGTGTCACCCTGCGCCGGGCCAACCTGCGCTTCCCCTTCCCGGATCGCTTCGCCGCCCGGCTGGAAGGGCGGACCGTGACGGACCTCGCGCGCCGGGCGAAATACCTCACCGCCGCGCTCGACTCGGGCGAGACCCTGGTCATGCATCTCGGCATGAGTGGGCGGTTCGACGTGGCCCTGCCGGACGGCAGCAACCTGTCGCCGGGGGATTTCTACCTCGAAGGGGCCCAGGGCACGCCCAAGCACGACCATGTGGTCATGGCGATGAGCACCGGCGCCACGGTGACCTACAACGACGCCCGCCGCTTCGGCTTCATGGATCTAGTCCCGAGCGCGGATCTCGCCGGCTGCCGCCACTTCGCCAGGATGGGCATCGAGCCCCTCGACGGACTGACGGGGGCGGTGATCGCGCAGCTCTTCCGCCACAAGATCGCGCCGCTGAAGGCCGCCCTGCTCGACCAGCGCCTGATCGCAGGCCTCGGCAACATCTACGTGTGCGAGGCGCTGCACCGGGCGCGCCTGCACCCCGAGGCCCCGGCCGGGAGCCTCGTCCGGCCCGACGGGCGCCCGACGCCCAAGGCCAACGCCCTCGCCAAGGCGATCGTGAAGGTCCTGCAGGAGGCCGTGGAGGCCGGCGGCTCGACCCTGCGCGACTACGCCCACACGGATGGCAGCGCGGGGGCGTTCCAGCACGCCTTCCGGGTTTACGACCGAGTCGGATTGTCCTGCAGCCGGCCGGGATGCGGCGGTTCCATCACCCGCATCGTCCAGGCGAACCGCTCGACTTTCTTCTGCGCGACCTGCCAGCCCCCGGACTGACCGCAACGAACCTTGCGTCGAACCGTGCGTCACTGCGCCGCGAAACGGCAATTTCGCCACAAACCCGGCTAGGGTCTAGCGCCTCGACGTGCGCACCCGGTTGCGGGCAGCCGATCCCGGCCCGCAACGCGTGACGGGTCGCGCGGGCCCAGACAGGATCCCGATGTTCTTCCGCCGCTCAAAGACGCCCGCGCCCGAAACCACCGCGCAGGATCCGACGGGCGAGCCCGCCCTGCCGCAGCGGCTCTCGCCGCGCTCCCCCGGCGAGGCGATCAAGCCGACGGTCGCGCCCCCGCCCCCGGAGAAGCCCCAACGCGAGCGGAGCGGCCTCGTGGGCCTCATCAGCGGAGCCCTGACCTTCGCGGTCGTCATCGCCATCGCGGCGATGATCGGGATCACGCTGTTCCAGCGGCAGGTGCGCGAGCCGGGGCCGCTCGCGGCCGACAAGGTTGTTGTGATCCCGACCCACAGCGGAACGGCGGAGATCGCCGAGACCCTGAAGCGCGAGGGCGTGATCGACCATACCGGCCTGTTCGAGTTCGCCGCCCGCTTCGGCGGCCGGCCGGCGCTCCGGGCCGGGGAATACGTGTTCAAGGCGCATGCGAGCATCTCCGACGCCCTCGACACCATCGCCACCGGCCGGCAGGTCCAGCACGCCATCACCTTCCCGGAGGGCCTGACCTCCGAGCAGATCGTCAGCCGCCTCAACGACAATGACGTGCTCACCGGCGAGATCAACGAGATCCCCCCGGAAGGTTCGCTCCTGCCCGACACCTACAAGTTCGAGCGCGGGGCCACCCGTCAGCAGATCGTCAACCTGATGAAGGCCAAGCAGCGCGAGGTTCTGAACCAGATTTGGCTGCGGCGCAGCGCCGACGTGCCGGTGCGGACCCCGGCCGAGATGGTCACCCTCGCCTCCATCGTGGAGAAGGAGACCGGCCGCGCCGACGAGCGGCCCCGGGTGGCCGGCGTCTTCATCAACCGCCTGAACAAGCGGATGAAGCTGCAATCCGACCCGACGATCGTCTACGGCCTCGTGGGGGGCCGCGGCACCCTCGGGCGCGGCATCCTCCGGTCGGAGATCGACCGGCCGACGCCCTACAACACCTACGTCATCGAGGGCCTGCCGCCGGGGCCGATCGCCAATCCCGGCCGGGCCGCCCTGGAGGCGGTGGCCAACCCCTCCCGGACGAAGGACCTCTACTTCGTGGCGGACGGCACCGGCGGCCACGCCTTCGCCGACTCCCTCGAGGCGCATCAGCGCAACGTCGCCCGCTGGCGGGCCGTGGAGAAGAGCCGGCAGGCGCCGCCGGACGCCGTCGACAAGGTCGAGCCGGGTCCGGATCCGGCGACGCCGGGCCGCGCCTCGGCCTACGCGCCGGGCGGTGCGCCCGCGGCCAACGGGATCAACACCAACGCGGCCTTCGCCGCGGATACGGGCACGCCGGGTTCGCGGGCCTTCGACGCCTCCGAGGGCACGCGCCTCGATCCCCTGAAGAACCGCAGCTACGACCTGGGCTCGCCCAAGACGGTGCCGGCCCTGAGCGAACCGGCCCCGGCGCCCCGGGGCCGGCGCTAGGGACCGGCTCCGGCCGGATTGCTGCGACGCGTCGTCGGACGTGACGCAGCCGCGCCGGGCTCACGCAGGGCTCACGCAGGGCTCAATGCGCCTTCGGGTTTCGCGGCCGCCCCTGCCCGTCCGGAGGAGGACCCGACAGGGACGCCGCGATCTGGCGTCCCAGCTCATACAGCAGGGCCTCCAGCAGCGGCTGCACCCGCTTCGCCTCGTCGAGCCCGAGATCGCCGAGGCGCTCCCACAGACGCATCGCGCCATCCGCCATCTGCTCGACGACGGAGCCCTGCTCGGCCGGCGCCCCGAGAAAGCCCGCCGGGGGCTCGAACGGCCCCTCGGTCCGGCTGTCGGTGATGTCGATCACGATCCCACGCCCATAGACCAGCCCGTCCGCGCGGCGCTCGAACCGGCCGCGGGCCAGCACCCAGCGTACGAGCCCGGGGGCGGGCACGATGCGATGCTCCCACGCGAAGAGGCCGCCCTCGTCGCGGACACGGCGGCGCTGAATCTGGTCCCGGGCGAGATCCTCCGGATGGAAGAGCGCGGAGAGCTGCTCCCAGCTCACGCCCTGCGCCGCCTCGGCCTCGGTCAGCCCGAAGATCCGGGCCATCGTCGCATCCCCGCGCACGCGTCCCAGATGCGGCACGTCCTCCCACATGCCGACGCCCAGCGCGGACATGCCGAACGGCGTGAGCGCGGACCTGGTCAACACTGATCGTGGCATGCGCCATCCGGGTTCTTGTGAAAACGACCCGGACCTACGAACACAACTTGATCTTGAAATGCAATGTTGGCGGCGTCGTACGAAAGTCGATCCGTGACGTCCTCGGTGGCGCGGGGGCGACGGGACCCGCGCGCGGGCCGGGATGGGTCCGTCGCAGGGACCGGCCTCTTCCCCGTGGAGAGATCCGTGCTACAGGCCCCGATCTTCACGGGGACGGGGGTCGGCGTGGCCCAGATCACGAGCATGACCGGTTTCGCCCGAGCGGCCGGCAGTACGGGACCGGTCCACTGGGTCTGGGAGGTCCGCAGCGTCAACGGGCGCAGCCTCGACGTGCGCACCCGTGTGCCGGCCGGCTATGACGGGCTCGGCGAGACCGCCCGCACCGCCCTGCAGAAGACCCTGACCCGCGGCCAGTGCCAGCTGACCCTGACGCTCACCAAGCCGGAGACCACCGCGCGGGTGCGGATCAACGAGACGCTGCTGGCGAGCCTCGCCCAGGCGGTGGCCCGGGTGCCGGTCCCCGAGGGTGTGGCCCCCGCCACGATGGATGGGCTGCTCGGCGTCCGCGGCGTGATCGAGGTCGAGGACGAGGCGGCGGACACCGACGCCCTCGCCCGGGATCTGGCCGCAGGCGTGGTCCAGCTGGTCGCGGATCTCGTCGAGGCCCGCCGCGCGGAGGGGCGGCAGCTCGAACAGGTCGTCATCGGCCAGGTCGACCGGATCGCCGCGCTGACCGAGGCCGCGGAGGCGAATCCCGCGCGTCAGCCCGAGGCCGTGCGGGCGCGTCTGGAGGCGGCCGTCGCGGCGCTGGGCGGCAGCGGCCTCGATCCGGACCGTCTGCATCAGGAGGCGATGCTGCTCGCCGGCAAGGCGGACGTGCGCGAGGAACTGGACCGGCTTCGGGCCCATGTGACGAGCGCCCGGGAGCTGCTGGCGGCCGGCGGCGCGATCGGCCGGCGCCTGGACTTCATCGCCCAGGAGTTCGGCCGCGAGTCCAACACGCTGTGCGCCAAGGCCAACGACATCAGCCTGTCGCGGATCGGCCTGGACCTGAAGGCCGTGGTCGAGCAGTTCCGCGAGCAGGTCCAGAACATCGAATGATGCCGGATCAGGATGTGAGAGTACGGATGCGAAACGTCGGGGAGCCACGCGCATGACCGAGCAGGGTGGGAGCGTCTCCGATTCCATCGCGCGGCGGGGGTTGATCCTGATCCTCTCCTCGCCCTCCGGGGCGGGGAAGACGACCCTGACGCGGGCGATCGCCCAGGATCCGAGCTGGGCGCTGGACCTGTCGATCTCCGTGACCACGCGGGGGCGCCGCCCCTCCGAGATCGACGGGCGACACTACCACTTCATCGATCGCGAGGCCTTCGACGACCTGCGCAACCGGGACGACCTGCTCGAATGGGCGGAGGTCCATGGCAATTTCTACGGCACGCCCCGGCGGCCGGTGGAAAAGGTGCTCGGCTCCGGCCGGGACATGATCTTCGACATCGACTACCAGGGCACGCGGCAGGTGCGCTCCAAGCTCGCCCAGGACGTGGTGACGGTCTTCATCCTGCCGCCCAGCATGGCCGAGCTGCGCCAGCGCCTGGAGCGCCGGGCGGAGGATTCGGCCGAGACGATCGAGAAGCGTCTCGCCAATGCCCGGACCGAGATCCAACGCTGGGTCGAGTACGACTACGTCATCGTCAACGACGACCTGCAGGACGCCTTCCGGGCCCTCCAGGGCATCCTGGCGGCGGAGCGGCTCCGGCGGACGCGCCGCACCGGCCTCACCACCTTCGTCGAGGGGTTGCTGGCGGAGACGCCGTGACGCGGACCCGGCTCTACCGGCGGATCAGCACGACGCCGCCGATCAGGAGCGCGACCCCGAAGAGGCGGGGCAGATCGACGGGCCGTTGCGCCAGGCCGAGCAGACCAACCTGATCGAACAGCACCGAGGCGAGCATCTGGCCGGTGACCAGAAGGGCGAAGAAGGTCGCGGCGCCGAGCTTCGGGACGAGCAGGATGGCGAACCCGATGAACAGCGCGCCGAACAGGCCGCCGCTCCAAGTCCACCACGGGATCCGCCCGGCCACGCTTACGGCCGGGGCGGGATCGCGCAGGGCTACGGCGAGCAGAGCCATGCAGGCGAGACCGACCGCGTAGCTGGAGACGCCAGCCCAGGACGCCGAGTCGAGGCCCGCGCGCAGGTTGGCGTTCAGGATCTGCTGCAGGACGAGTCCGGCGCCCGCCAGGACGGCGAGCAGGGCGGAGAGTGCGAAGGCGAGCATCGAGAACGGGCCTCTCGGGTCAGGGTGCCGGGCCTCATTGACAACCGGCACGGTCGATGCCGTCAAATGCCGCCAAGACCCGATTCCATGCACGTTCGGCATGATCAACCCCGCGCATCTCGACCTCTTCCGCGCCGTGATGCGTCACGGCGGCATGACGCGTGCCGCCGAGGTCCTGGGGATCGGTCAACCCCACATCAGTCGTGCCATCGCACAGCTCGAGGCGACACTCGGCTTCACGCTGTTCGTGCGCGGCCACGGCAGCGCCCTCCCGACCCCGGAAGGCGAGGCCTTCGCCCACGAGGTTGCGCAGACGTTCGCCGGGCTGGATCACCTGCGACAAGCCGCGTGCCGCATCCGCGAGCGCGGCACCGGCGGTCTCCGCGTTGCCTGTCAGCCTTCCCTGGCCGCCGGGCTGCTGCCCCGCGCGATCCGGCGGCTCGACGCGGAATGCCCCGGTCTCCGCATTTCCGTCCACGTCCCGAGCCCGGACACGATCTGGTCCTGGGCCGCCTCGGGCCAATGCGATCTCGGACTGGCCCGGCCGCGGTCCGGCCATGCGGGCGTGATCGCCGAGACGTTCCTGCGGGTCGCCGCCGTGTGCGTGCTGCCCCGCGGGCACGCCCTGGCCCGCCGACGGGCCATCACGGCGGCGGATCTCGCCGATGTGCCGTTGATCGCGGCCGGATCGAGTCCCGTGCAGGCGGCGACCGAGGCGGCCTTCGCGCAGGCCGGCGTGACCCCGCATTTCGCCCTGATGGCCGAGTACACCGCGGCGCGCTGCGGCCTCGTCGCCGAGGGTCTCGGAGTCGCCATCGTCGACCCGGTTCCGGCCCGAGCTCTCGGCGGATGTCCCGTCGTGCTTCGGCCGTTCCGGCCCGAGATCCCCATCGAGACCGTGCTGGTGCGGCCGGCGGGACGGCCGCCGGGGCGCCTCGCCGAGCGGCTGATGGTCCATCTGGCGGCGGAGCGTGACGCCCTCGGCGTACGCTGATCGGCTCAGGCGGCGACCGGAGTCTCCGGACCGGGACCGAGCCACGCGCCCATCGCCGAGAAGGTCGACACGGCCGCGCCGGTGAGCGCGGCCTCCGCGGCCGGGTCCTCGCCGAAGATCTCCAGGCGCGTCCGGAAGGCTGCCCACATCGCCCCCGCGGCGGGCCCGTGCGCCCGGTAATAGGCGAGGCCGTCGCCGGAGAAGCCGTGCAGGCCGGCGATGTGGCGGCCGATCAGCTGGCCGCCCAATGTCGAGCCTTCCAGCACGTAGAGCGCGCCCATGGCGGCGGCCGGTCCGTCGAAGACCAGGGAGGTCGGTCGCGGGAGCGCCGCGACCGCGGAGGGCGTCAGGCCGAGATGGTCGAGATCGGCGGCGAGGCGCGTGAGACGGCGGCGCGGCGCCAGGAAAACCTCGTCGGCGAGCCCGGACCCGATGGCGGATTCCCAGACCGCGTGGAACCCGTAGAGACGCCCCAGCAGGTTGCGGTAGCCGCTCAGGGTCGCGACCCGCGCCTGCCAGTCCAGGGACGCCTCCAGCGCCCGGTGAGCCGGATCGGTCGCGGCACGCAGCCGCGCATGCAGGCCGTCGCGGGTTCTCACGCGGTGATCGTGAAGCAGGCGCCGGGATTGTTGGCGACGGTGAGCTTGGCGTTGATCTGATCGAGCATCGCCCGGATCAGCTTCATGCCCAGTCCCGAGCCCTTGCTCCGCGCCTTGGCGTCCGCCCAGTCGTCGGGCAGGCCCGATCCGTCGTCGCAGACCCGCAACTGGACCTCGCCGGGGCCCGATGCCGAGACGCTGACCTCGACACGGCCGCCGCCTGTCGGGTTGGCCGCATACTTGAAGGCGTTGGTGACGAGTTCCGTCGCGATCAGCGAGAGCGCCACCGCCTTGCGGTAGGGCACCATCAGGCCCGGCTCCGCAGAGAGATCGACGGCATGCCCGTCGCCTGCCAGCCCCGCGAGGTCGTTGCACAGGCTCTCGATGGTCTGGCCGAGATCCACCTCGTCGAACCGGTCGGCCTGGTACAGGCTGTCATGCACCCGCGCGACGCTCATCACCCGCGCGGAGGTGTCGGCGAAGGCCTGCCGCGCCTCGCCGTCGGCGATCTGGCGCCGCTGCATCTGCAGGAAGGCCGAGACGATCTGCAGGGAGTTCTTCACCCGGTGGTCGATCTCCCGGGTGAGCAGATCCTTCTGCTCGAGGAGGCGCTCCTTCTCGGCGAGCAGGCCGGTGAGCTCGTCGATCTTGCGGCGTTGGCGCAGCACCACGCCCTCGACGGCCTCCGCCAGGGAGCCGGCGAGGTGGACCTGCCATTCCGCCCAGGGCGCGGCGAAGCCGGTGCGCTCCTCGACCCAGCGCTCGAAGGAGCGGCGGGGCAGCACCGCCACCGGGCCGCTGCCGGCCAGGACGGGCTTGCGCGGGTCGCCACCCCAGGTCACCGTGCTGGGCACCTCCGGCCGGAACCACAGCAGCAGGTTCTCGCGCGAGGCATCGACGAAGACGGCGAGCAGGCCGCTGGCGATCTCCCGATGCGGACCCGCCTCCGGATAATCCGCGGTGAAGCTGTCGCTGCTGTAGGCGACCTCGCCCGCCGGCACGCCCGCCCGCAGCCAGCCCGCGATCGCCGCCACCATGTCGACCGGCGGCGTCCGCCCGATCCCCGTGACCCGGTCGCCTGAAACGATGCCGGCGCCGGTGGCGCCGAACAGGTCGAGCAGCGTCGTCGTGCCGCCGGTCAGGGCCGCCACGAAATCGTCGGATCGGGTCAGGCCGCGCACGAGACGCCCCTCGACGTCGAGATGAGCCTGCCGCTCGGCCCAGAGCCGGCGCGATTCGATCTCCTGCACCCGCATGGCGAAGGCGTCGGTCAGCACCGTGGCGGCCGCACGGGTCTCCGGCGTGACGTAGTGCGGGCGGCGATGGTGCCCGATCATCAGGCCCCAGAGCCGCCCCTCGACCATGATCGAGATCGACATGGAGCCGTTCACGCCGAGATTGCGCTGGTACTCCAGGTGGATCGGCGACAGCGTGCGGTGCTGAGCGAAGGTCAGGTCGATCGGGCCGTTGCCGGCGCCGGGCGCCGAGACCAGCCCGACGGGCACGCTGTCGCGATCGATGACGAAGCGGCTCTTGGCCTTGGTGTAGAGGGCCCGGGCCTGGGCGGGGATGTCGGAGGCGGGGAAGCGCAGGCCCAGCAGGCTGCGCGACCAGTCGGGCACCTTGTCCTCGGCCACGGCCTCGCCGTTCCAGTCCGGGTCGAAGCGGTAGACCAAGACCGCCTCGAAGCCGGTGAGCGCCCGGATCTCGAGGGCTGCGATCCGGGCGATATCCGCCAGGGTCCCGGCCTCGCGCAGGCGGCCGACGGCGAGTTCGGTATCGGCCTGACTGGCGGTGGCGAAATCGTCGGCCGAATCGGGCTCCAGCTCCATCTCCACGATGAGGCGGCCGGCATGGGCATGGGCGACGGCGTGATAGGCGGTCCCGCGGCCCGGGAATGCCAGGGTCCGGCGCAGGGACGCGCCGTCATGGAGGGTCCCGCGCGCCAGACGGGCGCGGATCGCCGCAACGAAATCCGCCGGCAGCACGTCCGCGAGGGGGCGCCCCGCCAGAGGCGGCTCGATCGGATCGACGATCTCGCCGACATTGGCCGAATAGGCGACCACCAGGAGCGTCCCGGCGTCGGCGGCGAGCATCACGGCATTGGGCTGGATCGAGCCCGGGATGTGGATGGGCTCACGCTCGCACAGGCTGGCATCCACCGGCTCGGCGCGCACCCGCCGGCCGATCGCCGCCATGACGGCCTCGCGCGAGTGGTCGGCCCCCAGGCTCTCCACCGGATCGATGGTCAGCCATGTCACCGGGCTGCCCCCGGCGATCTGGCCATGGCGCATATGGATCCGGGCCCGCAGAGGCTGCGGCAGCCGGCCGAAGACGTAGTCGAAGGTCTCGTCCAGCGTCCCGCGGCGGGCCCCTGCCAGAAACCGGCCCCGGAAATTCGGCACGTTGGTGCCCGGCATCACGTCGCGGAAATAGTCCCGCCCCAGCACGGCCTCGCGCGAAAGGCCCGAGATGGCGCTCGCGCCCTCGCTGAAGGCCACGACGGTGCCAGCCGAATCGAGCCCGATCACGCCCTGGTCCAGGCGGTCGAGCGCGTCCGGCGCGATGGCGTCGAGATCGACGTCGGTATTGGGGGCCTGGCTGGGCGGCATCAGGAGCGAAACCGGCTCATTCAACTGGGTATGGCGACGGGATGGGCCGAGCGCAATGCTTGTGATGTCAGCAAGATCAAAACCTCAAGTGCTCTGTACGATCTTAGACATCGCCCTGAACAGCCCTTCCTCAACCGTAGGGTGGTACACTGGCTGATCGTGCAGGGTCTGGGCGGTCTGCTTGTGCGCGACTGCGTAGGTGAGCAGGTGCGCGAGGTGCTCTACGGACGGTCCGAGCATCTCGCCGCCGAGGAGGTGCCCCGACCGGTCGGCCCAGAGCCGGATGCCGCCGCGATTCGTCCCCTCGACGCGGGCGCGGCCCTGATCCGAGAAGTCCATCGTGCCGACGACCCGTCCCGCATTCTCCGGATCGTAGGGGGCGCCGATCACCGCCGCCTGAGGATGGGTGAAAACCATGGCGAGGCGGGTCCAGGGGGCGCGGGCCGCGACCGGGCGGCCCGCGGCCAGGGCGGCAGCGTTGCCCCCCGCGATCCGGCCCTGGCGGCTGGCCTCGTGCAGGACAGGGCGCCAGCCGTCGGCATCGCCCGCGATCAGGATCGGCGCGCCCGCGCAGACGAGGCTGTGCCGGTCGAATTCCGGCACTCCGTCTTCGTCGCGGCGGAGGCCCGCCGCCTCAAGCCGCAAGGCATCCAAGTTGGGGGCCCGGCCGGTGGCGGCCAGCACCCGCGACGCCCGCGTGACCTGTTCGCGCCCGTCACGGTCGATCCAGTGCAGGGATACGCCGTCGCCGTCCGGCGCTGCCGTCCGAACCTCGGCACCGAGGTGAAGATCCAGGTCCGCGCCGAAGATCGCGGCGGCCTGCCGGGCGAGTCCCGGCTCGCTCAGGCCGGCGACGGTGTCACCCGCATCGATCACCGTGACGGCGACACCGAGCCGCGCCATCGCCTGGGCGATCTCGATCCCGACGGGCCCGGCCCCGAGAATGGCCAGCGAATCCGGGAGATCGGGGATTTCGAAGAGGGTATCGGTGGTCAGGACGCGCGCGCCGAGACCCTGCAGGGCTTCCGGCACGATCGGGCTCGACCCGGTGGCGATGACCGCCGCCCGGAAGCGGATCCGGATGGCGTCTCCGATCACCAGCGTGCGGTCGCTCTCGAATCGGGCGGTGCCGCGGAGGCGTTCGTCCTCGGGGAGATCCGCGAGACCGTCGACGACGCTGGCGACGAACCGGTCGCGCTCCGACCGGAGACGCCGCAGCACCGCAGGCCCGTCCACCGTGACGCCGGAGACCCGGATGCCGAACAGCCCGGTGTTGCGGGCCGCGTGGGCAGCAGCGCCCGCGGCGATCAGGAGCTTCGACGGCATGCAGCCGACGCGCGCGCAGGTCGTCCCGCCGGGCCCGCGCTCGATCAGCACCGACCGCGCCCCCGCGGCCGAAGCGGCGCGATGGGCGGCGATGCCGGCTGTGCCGGCACCGATCACCGCCACGTCGTAGTCGAGTTCGCGCATGAGCATCCCGGACCGTTCGCCGGAGCCAAAGCGGTACGGCCGAGGTTCGTTCCGCCTGCGCGATCACGTCTCAGGGCGGCACGGACCGGGCGGGGCTCCGCACGCACCGGACGGGGCGGTGCGGAGCCGGCGTTTCAGGCGCTGCGGCCAGGAGCCGTGCCGCCGAGGTGGAACACCCGGTGCGGGATCAGTTCGCCGCGCTCCACATCGCCGACGGCGACCAGGATGCCAGCACAGGTTGCGAAGGCCTTGCCTTCGACGGGGGCGTCCCGGCCCCGCAGGATCACCGGCTGGCCCCGCATCAGGCGCAGGCCCAGATCACGGGAGACCGCGACTTCCGGGATGGCATCGAGGGCCGTCTCCACCGGTCGCAGATAGGCGAGCGCCGCCTCCGGGCTGCCGTCGGTCAGGGCCGAGACCGGGCAGGCCTCGGCCTCGGAGAAGGGACCGACGCGGGTCCGGCGCAGGGCCGCCACATGGCCGTAGCAGCCGAGCATCCGGCCGAGGTCGCGCGCCAGCGCCCGCACGTAGGTGCCCTTGCCGCACTCCGCCTCGATCACGGTGCGCTCGCCGTCATGCTCGACCACCGCGAGCCGGTCGATCTGCACCGGCCGGGCCACGAGTTCCACCACTTCGCCCTCGCGGGCGAGGTCGTAGGCGCGCTCGCCCTGGATCTTGATCGCCGAGTAGCGCGGCGGCACCTGCTCGATGGCGCCCACGAAGGCCGGGAGCGCGGCCTCGACCGCCGCACGGTCCGGGCGGGTCTCGCTGGTGGCCACGGGACGCCCCTCGGCATCGTCGGTATCGGTCTCGATGCCCCACTGCACGGTGAACCGATAGGCCTTCCGGCCGTCCATCACGAACGGGACGGTCTTGGTCGCCTCGCCGAGGGCGATCGGCAGGATGCCGGAGGCCAGCGGATCGAGGGTGCCGGCATGGCCCGCCTTCTTGGCGTTGAAGGCGCGCTTCACCACCGCGACCGCATGGGTCGAGGTCATGCCGACATGCTTGTCGAGGATCACCCAGCCCGAGACGTCCCGGCGCTTCGGGCGGTCGGGACGCGGCCCGCGCTGCGGACGGCGGCCCTCCGGGCCACGACGCTCAGCGCCCGGCACGGGAGCCTGGTGCTCGGCCGGCGGAAGATCTTCCATGGAAACCGTCATGTCCGCGTTGTCCCCCGGGGTCGATGCCCCGTCCCTTTCTGTTGGGTATCGGGACTCAATGCCCCGTCCCGGTCTCCGGTTCGTCGTCCTCGTGCCCGGTCTCAAGGTCGCGCTGGACCCGCTCGTCCCGCAGCAGCTTGTCGATGCGGGCCGCCTCGTCGAAGGTCTCGTCCCGTCGGAACCGCAGCTCCGGGGCGAATTTCAGGTTCACCCGCCGCGCCACCTCCTGGCGCAGCACCTTCCGGTGACGCTCCAGGGCGGCGATCACCGGCGCCTCGTCGAGACCGCCGAGCGGCATCACGTAGGCGGTGGCGAGCTTCAGGTCGGGCGACATCCGCACCTCCGGGACGGTCACGACATGCGTGCCGAGCACCGGATCCTGGATATCGCCGCGCTGGAGCACCTCGGCGAGCGCGTGGCGCACGAGTTCGGCCACGCGCTGCTGGCGCTGCGAGGGGCCGGTGGAAGTCGGTTTCTGGGCCATTCTGTCTCGGGCCTTTCCGCCGGAGCGGACGGCTCACGTCCTGAAAACGAAAAGACGGCCGCGGCAGGTGCCGCGGCCGCCCTGTCCGGATGAGTCCGGCGTGTCAGAGGGTGCGGCGGATCTCCTCGACCCGGTAGCACTCGATCACGTCGCCGGCGCGCATGTTCTCGAAGTTCTCGAAGGCCATGCCGCACTCCTGGCCGGAGGTGACTTCCTTCGCATCGTCCTTGAAGCGCTTGAGGGTCTTCAGCTTGCCCTCGTGGATCACGACGCTGTCGCGGATCAGGCGGACATGGGCGCCGCGCTCGACGATGCCGTCCTGGACGCGGCAACCCGCGACCTTGCCGACCTTCGAGACCTCGAAGACCTCCTGGATGACGGCCTCGCCCAGGCGCTCCTCGCGGAGCGTCGGCGGCAGCATCCCCGACAGCGTGGCTTTGATGTCGTCCACGAGGTCGTAGATGATGTTGTAGTACCGGATCTCGATGCCGGCCCGCTCGGCGGCCTCGCGGGCCTCCTTGAGGGCGCGCACGTTGAAGCCGATAACCACCGCCTTGGAGGCCTGCGCCAGGGTGATGTCCGACTCGGTGATGCCGCCGACACCCGCCAGGAGGATGCGGGCCGCGACCTCGTCGTTGCCGAGCTTCTCCAGCGCGCCCGAGATCGCCTCGACCGAGCCCTGCACGTCGCCCTTGATGACGACCGGCAGTTCCTTCCGGCCGGCGCCTTCCTTGAGGTCGCGCATCATATCGACGAGCGACCGGTTGGCGCCGCCGGTCCGGGCGTTCTGACGCTCGCGCTTCTGGCGAGCGCGGTACTCGGTGACCTCGCGGGCGCGGGCCTCGCTCGGCACCACGGTCACGCGGTCGCCGGCGTCCGGCGTGCCGTTGAAGCCCAGCACCTCCACGGGGACCGAAGGCCCGGCGTACTGGACGTTCTCGCCGAGGTCGTCGATCAGGGCGCGCACGCGGCCCCACTCGGCGCCCGCCACGACGATGTCGCCGGTGAACAGGGTACCGCGCTGGACCAGGACCGTGGCCACGGGGCCGCGACCGCGGTCGAGCTGCGCCTCGATGACCGTACCCTCGCCGTCGCGCTTCTCGTTGGCGCGCAGGTTCATGATCTCGGCCTGGATCTGGATACCCTCCAGAAGCTCCGGCAGTCCTTCGCCGGTCTTGGCCGAGACCTCGAACTCGAGGGTCTCACCGCCCATCGACTCGACCTGGATGTCGTGCTGCAGCAGCTCCGTGCGGACCCGCTCCGGCTTGGCATCCGGCTTGTCGATCTTGTTGACCGCGATGATCAGCGGGACACCGGCCGCCTTGGCGTGCTGGATGGCCTCGATGGTCTGGGGCATGACGCCGTCATCGGCCGCGACCACGACCACGACGATGTCGGTGACCTTGGCGCCGCGGGCGCGCATCGACGTGAACGCCGCGTGGCCCGGGGTGTCGATGAAGGTGATCATGTCGCCGGACGGCGACGCGACCTGATAGGCGCCGATGTGCTGGGTGATGCCGCCGGCCTCGCCCTCGACCACGTTCGCCTTGCGGATCGCGTCGAGCAGCGACGTCTTGCCGTGATCGACGTGGCCCATGATGGTGACCACCGGCGGACGGGGATCGAGATCCTCCTCCAGATCCGGCTCGTCGGACGACAGGCCCTCCTCGACGTCGGATTCGGCGACGCGACGGACCGTGTGACCGAGCTCCTCGGCGATGAGCTGGGCGGTGTCCGAATCGATCACGTCGGTGATCTTGTGGATCTGGCCCTGCTTCATCAGCATGCGGATCACATCGACGGCCCGCTCCGACATGCGGTTGGCGAGTTCCTGGATCGTGATCGTCTCGGGGATCGTCACCTCGCGGGACAGCTTCTCCTTCTGCTCCACCTGACCGCGGCCGCTCATGCGCTGCTGGCGGCGGCGGAACGAGGCGACCGAGCGTGTCCGCTCGTCCTCGCCCGAGGTGGCGTTGGCGATGGTCAGGCGACCGCGGTTGCGGTCGCCGCCCGGCGACTTCGGCGTCTTGGGCGGCGTGATGATCTTGAGCGGCATGCCGGGACGGCGGATGACCCGCTTGGTCTCGGACTCGTCGTCGTTGGTCTGGGCACCGCGACCGGCCGGCCGCGCCGCGGCGCCGGCACCGGCGGGACGGGCGGCGGTCGCTGGCGTCGCGCTCTTCTCGGGCTCGGGCGCCGGAGCGGGCTTGGCCATGAAGTTGAGATCGCGCGGCTTGCGCGAATCGGCCGTGATCGTCTTGCGCGGCTCGCCCGTGGAGGGTCGGGGCGTCAGCGGGGGGCGCGGCGCGGCCGGAGCCGCGGCGGGCGCAGCCGGACGCGCGGCGGCCGGACGGGCCGGCGCAGCGGCCGGACGCGCGGGCGCAGCCGCAGCCGGACGGGCAGCGGCAGGCGGCGCGGCAGGCGCTTCGGCCGGACGGGCAGGTGCAGCAGCGGCAGGCGCAGCGGCGGTGGGGGCGGGAGCGGGCGCGGGAGCGGCCGCCTGGGCTTCGGCTGCCTTTTCAGCAGCCTTGGCGGCCTCAGCCGCCGCAGCGGCGGCTGCCGCAGCCGCGGCCTTGCGCTCCTCCTCCTCGCGGCGGCGGGCCTCGGCGGCCTCGCGTTCGCGGCGGGCCTGCTCCTCGGCTTCGCGGCGGCGCGCCTCGGCCTCGGCCTCGGCCTTGCGGCGGGCCTCGGCCTCACGGCGCTGCGCGTCGGCGAGGGCTGCCGCGCGGGCGGCGCTCTCCTGTTCGCTCAGCGTGCGCAGGACCACACCCGAGGCCGGCCGCTGGGCCGGACGGGGGGCCGCGGCCGCGGGCGCGGCCGGTGCCGGACGCGGTGCGGGTGCAGGCTCACGGGCAGGAGCGGCCGGAGCCGCGCCGATCACGCGGCGCTTCACCGTCTCGACCACGACCTGCTTGGAGCGGCCATGGGAGAAGCTCTGACGCACGGTGCCCGCCTCGATCGGCCGCTTGAGGGAAAGCGGCTTCGGGGAAGTCCGATTCAGAGTCTTGTCGCCCGGGTTATTCGTATCGCTCATTCAGCCTGAACCCTGAGGGTTTCCATCGTCCCGTGAACCGACGCCCGGTGGCGCCGGCCAAATCCGTCCTGCGTCGTCAACGTGAGGCTTCATCGATCCCGCCGATTCGGGCTGGATCGGGCTCCCCGGTCGCCGCGGCGGCGCCCTCGAAGGAGCGTAGCCGACGCCAACGCGACAGGCAGCCGGCGGCTCCGGCTCCTGCGACGAGCGCAGCGTGTATCACATGACCCCGACCTAAAGCCATGTCCAATTCGTCTTCGAACAGGTCATCGATGATCGGGATCCTTGACATGGCCTCGCCATGGCGCCTGTGCAAGGCCGACGCAATCTTCCGCCGGCCATCCGGGCTCGCCTCGGCGGCGTGGATCACCGCGATGGCACCGGGCTGACCGCCGATCGCCGCCTCGACCTTCGAGAAGCCCGCGACGATGCAGCCCGCCTTGTTGGCGAGCGCGATGGCCTGCCGCAGATCCTCCCGGAGCCCCGCGGCGATCCGGTCCGGCAGATCGGGCGCGGCCGGGGTCGGCCCCTTGAAGGCCCGCGAGAAAAGATTCTTGCGCACGGCGGTGGCGACCGCCTCGCGCCGGGCGCTGATCCAGGCGCCGCGCCCCGGGAGCTTGGCGCGCAGGTCGGGGACGACGCTGCCGTCCGGCCCGCGCACGAACCGGATCATCGCCTCCGGCGCCTGGGCGACGCGCGTGACGAGGCAGGTCCGCTCGGGCGCGCGGCGGCCAGGGCCGGCATCGAGCCCCCCGGCAGCCAGCCCGTCCTCGGGCAGGGTCGTGTCGTCCGCGACCATCGCGTTTCCGCCGCCGGCCTTCGGCTCAGCCCTCGGCCCGGGCGGCTTCTTCGCCCTCGGCCGCCTCGGCCCCTTCCTCGGCCCCTTCCTCGGCACCGTCTTCGCCTTCCGGCTCCGGCAGCGCCTCGATCCAGCCGGCCTTGAGGCGGGCGGCCATGATCAGAGCTTCCGCCTCGGCGCGGGACAGGTCGAAGCCGTCGAGGTAGCCCGCATGACGCACCGCTTCGGGGCCGCGGCCTTCCGTGTAGCCGACGAGATCATCGGTGGCGCAGCCCGCCAGATCCTCGACGCTCTTCACGTCGTTCTCGCCAAGGGCGACCATCATGGGCGTGGTGATGCCCTCGATCTCGCGGAGCTCGTCGGCGACGCCGAGCTCGGTGCGGCGGGCGTCGTGGGCCTGCTCGATCCGGGCGAGGTGGTCCTGGGCGCGGGCCTGGATCTCGGTGCCGGTTTCCTCGTCGAGACCCTGGATGCCGGAGAGCTCCTGGATGTCGACGTAGGCGATCTCCTCGACGTTGCGGAAGCCTTCCGCCGCGAGCAGCTGGCCGACGGTCTCGTCGACGTCCAGCGCCTCCATGAAGACCTGGGTCCGCTCGGCGAACTCCTTCTGGCGGCGCTCCGACTCCTCGGCCTCGGTGAGGATGTCGATGTCCCAGCCGGTGAGCTGGGAGGCGAGGCGCACGTTCTGGCCGCGGCGGCCGATGGCCAGCGACAGCTGGTCGTCCGGCACCACCACCTCGATGCGGTCGGCCTCCTCGTCGAGCACCACCTTCACCACCTCGGCGGGCTGGAGGGCGTTGACGATGAAGGTCGCCTCGTCCTCGGACCACGGGATGATGTCGATCTTCTCGCCCTGCAGCTCGCCGACCACGGCCTGCACGCGCGAGCCGCGCATGCCGACGCAGGCGCCAACCGGGTCGATGCTGCCGTCACGGGAGATCACCGCGATCTTGGCGCGGGAGCCCGGGTCGCGGGCCACAGCCTTCACCTCGACGATGCCGTCGTAGATCTCGGGCACTTCCTGGCCGAACAGCTTGGCCATGAACTGCGGGTGCGAGCGCGACAGGAAGATCTGCGGCCCGCGCACTTCCGAGCGCACGTCGAACAGGTAGGAGCGGATGCGGTCGCCCGGCCGGAAGGTCTCGCGCGGGATCATCTCGTCCCGGCGCACGATGCCCTCGCCGCGGCCCAGATCCACGATGACGTTGCCGTACTCGACCCGCTTCACGATGCCGTTGAGGATCTCGCCGATGCGGTCCTTGTACTCGTCGAACTGGCGGGCGCGCTCGGCGTCGCGCACCTTCTGGACGATGACCTGCTTGGCCGACTGGGCGGCGACGCGGCCGAAATCGAAGGGCGGCAGGGTGTCGGAGATGACGTCGCCGACGAGGGCCCCCGGGTTGTAGCGGCGGGCCTGGTCCAGGGTGATCTCGCGGGCGTCATTCTCCACCTGATCGACGACCAGGAGGTGGCGCGAGAGGCGCAAAGCCCCGGTCTTCGGGTCGATCTCGGCGTGAACGTCGGTCTCGGCGCCGTAGCGGGAGCGCGCGGCCTTGGCGATCGCCTCCTCCATCGCGTCGATGACGATGGAGCGGTCGATCACCTTCTCGCGGGCGACCGCATCGGCGATCTGGAGGAGTTCGAGCCTGTTGGCGCTGACGACGGCCATCGGTGTCGGTCCTTCTCTTCCGTCAAATCTTCGAGCCGGCCGCCGGGCGGCCGACATTGGGGTCTCAATGCAGCGAATCGCGGTCCTTCAGCCGGGACGCCTTGGTCACGACCGGCTTCTTCGGACCGGTCCGCGCCGGCTTCTGGAGCTTGGCCGCGGGGCTGGCCTTCCGGGGCCCCTTCGGCTGGAAGGGGCTGCGCGCCGGCGGCGCCGCGCGCTCCTCGGCGGGCTCCGCGTCATCCGTCTCCTCGGCCTCGTCCGCGGGGGGCGGTCCGCCGCGGCGGAGCGATTCGCGGATCAAGTCGTCGGTGAGGACGAGATGGGCCTCGGCGAGGTCCTTGAGCGGCAGGTCGATGCGGCTCGGCAGCCCTTCCTTCACGTCGGGCAGGTCGATCGGGACCGTCTGCCTGTCCAGATCCGGCGCGCCGAGGATGCCGCGGAAGCGCTTGCGCCCATCGAGCGGCGGGCTCAGCTCGACCTTGGCCTCGTAGCCGACCCAGCGGGCGAAGTCCGAGATCCGCACCAGCGGCCGGTCGATCCCCGGCGAGGACACTTCCAGGTTGTAGGCGCCGCCCACCGGATCGTCGACGTCGAGGATCGGCGAGATCGCGCGGCTCACCGCCTCGCAATCGTCGATGGTGAAGGAGCCGTCCGGCCGCTCCGCCATGATCTGCACGGTGCAGCCGTTGATGTTGGACATCTTCACCCGGACCAGCCGGAAGCCGAGGCCTTGGAGCGGCCCCTCGATCGCCTGCGCGACGCGCGCGGCGACACCGGCCTCGCGGACGAGGCGCTTTTCGGACAGATCCGCTTCGATCTCGGACGACATGGGTTTGAGCGCGCAACCTTCGCGGCGTTCTGCGTGGCCCGCCCGCGGCGTGCGGCCTTGTGCGGCGAGAGGCTCTGCGGCGAAAAAAAAGAGCGGACCCGGTGGGGCCCACTCCCGAACCGCAGCCTCTCGACTGCCATCAGAACTGTTGAGAGCTAGATAGCGACCCTCGGCCGGGAGCGCAAGACGGATCAGGCGCACGACGCAGCCCTGTTCGTCCCGATCTCGGCCTCATCCTGAGGTGCCGGAGCGTCGCGGCGGCCTCGAAGGAGGCCTCGAAGGCGGTCTCCAGGGATCGCGCGCTGTCCGGAGGGCTCCTTCGAGGCGCGCGCACCTCTGGATGAGGGGGTTGGGGATCGGCTGCCTTTCAGCCGCCGCGCGGCACCCGCCCCTCGAGCGGATAGGCGGGATCGTTGTAGCCCGGCGTGGTCGGATGGCCCGCAGCCACGAACCCGTCCACCAGCGCCTCGTCCTCCGGGGTGAAGGCGTAGTCGAGGGCGCCGAGATATTCCTGCCACTGCGCCTCGGTGCGCGGCCCGGCGATGACGCCGGTGACGAGGCGGTTGTTCAGCACCCAGGCGGTGGCGAACTGGCCGGCCGTGATGCCCCGCGCCTCGGCGTGCGCCTTCAGGGTCCGGGCGATGCGCAGGGATTCCGGGCGCCACTCGGTCTGCATCATCCGGGTGTCCTGGCGACCGGCGCGGGATTCGGCCGGCGGCGGGGCATCCGGGTCGTACTTCCCGGTGAGCACGCCGCGGGCGAGCGGCGAGTACGGCACGACGCCGAGCCCGTAATGGGCGCAGGCCGGCAGGTGCTCGGTCTCGGGCATGCGGTTGAAGGCGTTGTAGTAGGGCTGGCTCACCACCGGCCGGTCGATCCCCAGCTCGTCGCAGAGCCGGCAGATCTCGGCGACCCGCCAGGAGCGGTGGTTCGAGACGCCGAAATGGCGGATCTTGCCCGCCCGCACGAGGTCGGCCATCGCCCGGACCGTCTCGGCGAGCGGCGTATCGTGGTCTTCCTTGTGCAGGTAGTAGATGTCGATGACATCGGTGCCGAGGCGGCGCAGGCTGTCCTCGGCGGCCTTCATCACGTGGACCCGCGACAGGCCGCGGTCGTTGACGCCCTCGCCCGTCGGGTTGGCGACCTTGGTGGCCAGGATCCAGGCGGCGCGGTCGCCCTTGATCGCCCGGCCGGTGATCTCCTCCGAGCGGCCCTCCGTGTAGACGTTGGCCGTGTCGATGAAGTTGATCCCCGCCTCCCGGGCGCTGCCGACGATGCGGCCGGCGGTGGCCTCGTCGGTGGGGCCGCCGAACATCATCGTGCCGAGGCAGATCGGCGAGACCTTGAGGCCGGAGCGGCCGAGTTTGCGGTACTGCATGGGATCCATCCGGTGTCCGTCGCCCCGCTATCTCGCCGCGGCGCGGCCGAGGTCAACCGTGCCGGGCGACAGGCCCGTGTAACCTGCGCCCGGCCGCGGCGAACCGACCCGTGCCGGCACCGGAGCCCGGGGGCGGCCGTTCTCGCCGTGGCGCATGTCGCTGGCGGGTCGCCGCCGTCCCTCACCGAAAAAGAGCCTGTCCGAGACCCATGATCGACCGCTCGGCCGTTCTCCCCGCCATCCCCCGCCCCTGGCTCGACCGGGCCGGTCGCCTCTCCTGGCTGAAGCTCGCGGTCTTCCTGGCCTGCATCGCCCCGGCCCTGTACCTCGCGGCCGCCTACCGGCTCGACGCGCTGGGCGCGAAGCCGATCACCGCGCTGATCCACGCCACCGGCGAATGGGCGGTCCGCTTCCTGCTGTTTTCCCTGGCGATCTCGCCGCTCCGCCGCATCGCCGACTGGGCGAAGGTCATCGCGGTGCGGCGGATGCTCGGCATCACCGTGATGGCCTACGCGGTGGCCCATCTCACCCTCTACGCCGTCGACCAGAACCTGATCCTCACCAAGGTCGTCTCGGAGATCGCCCTGCGGCTCTACCTGACGATCGGCTTCGTGGCGCTGATCGGCCTGATCGCCCTCGGCCTGACCTCCACGGATGCGGCGATCCGGAACCTCGGCCCGAACTGGAACCGGCTGCACCGCCTCGTCTACACGATCGCCGTCCTGGCCCTCGTCCATTACTTCCTGCAGTCCAAGATCGACGTCACCGATCCGGTCTTCTCGGCCGGCCTGTTCCTGCTGCTGATGGGCTGGCGGGTGATGCGGCGGTTCAAATGGCCGGAGCGGCCCTGGTCGCTCCTGCTGCTCGCGATCCTCGCCGGCCTCGCCACCGCGGGTCTCGAGGCCGCCTGGTACGGGCTCGCCAGCGGCGTCCCGGCCAGCCTCGTGCTCGCCGCCAACCTGGACTTCTCCGGGCCGATCCGGCCGGCCTGGTGGGTGCTGGCGGTCGGCCTGTCGCTGCCGCTCCTGGCGCTGGTGCGCGGTCCGAAGGCGCGCGCCGCCGGCCCGGCGCCGACGAGGCGGCCGGCCGCCACGCCCCGCCGGGATCCGGTCCGGGAGCCCTTGTCGCCGCGGGCCTGATGCCGCAGAACCCGCTCCCGGTCCTCCGCCGCCGGCGGCCCCGGGCCCAGCGGAGCTTTCAAGACGCCATGCGCGGCACGCTTCTCCTGATCGCGGGCTTGCTCGCGCCGACGGTCGCCCTCGCGACACCGCCCGCACCCGCGAAGCCGGCCGCCAAGGCGGCTCCCGCCGCGCCGCCCCCGGCGGCCGCGGCACAGGCCGTCGCAGCCTGCACGGCGCCCGAGCCGCCGCCGGCCTCGGCCCGCCCGACCAAGCCGGCGCTGCCGCAGAAGCCCGCCTGCCTCGACGCCAAGGAGGGCTGCCCGGGCTGGGAGGGCTACAGCTACAACGACGCGATCAAGGCCTATAACCTGCAGGCGCAGGCCTTCCGGCCGATCGCCGAGGCCTACCTGCAGAAGCTCAACGCCTACGTGAAGGCGAGCGCGGACTACGCCCAGTGCGAAGTCAACGCGATGCAGAAATAGCCGGCTGAACGGCACCCGACAGCACCACACGGGGAGGGTTCAGGCGCATTGGCGCTAGCTCCGGTGATGATGGCCGCGATCCCCGCGCGCCCGCTCACGCCGAGGCCCCCGTGCCCGCTCGTCGTTCCCTCGTCCGCACAGCTTTCTGCGCCCTGCTCCTCGCCACGGGCCCGGCGCTGGCCGCCGATTTCGACGGTCCCTACGCGCCTCCTCATGGCTATGGCGATCCCGCTCAGGAGGAGGAGCCGGAGCGCCGACCGCCGCCGCCGCCGCCACGTCCCGACGCCGCGTTCCGCGGCCCCCGCTTCACGGCGGCGCCCCCCGAAGCATGCCGGGAATTCGTGCGGCGTCGGTTCGATCCGGATGGCGCGCCGGTTTTGCGCCGGGTGCGGGTCTGCGACGAGCCGGTCGTCGACCGCGGGCCGCCCCCGCCGCCTCCGCCGCCGGAGGACATTCCGCCCCGTCGCTGGGGCGGACCGCGCTGGTAGCGTCGCGCCGGCTCAGATGCGGGCCGGCGCCTTCTTGAGGGCGGCCGCGAAGGCCTTGAGCTGGCGGTTCAGATCCGCCAGTTCGTTCAGCGCGATGGTCTTATGGCCGTCGCGGACCGCGCGCTCGATATCCTCGACCTGCAGGTCGACGAGGCGGCGGATGGCGGTGGCGACTTGTTGTCGGGTCATCGATTCGAGCGTCTCGTCCGAGCGTCCTGGCGGGCCTCAACGGACGGCCGATACGCGGCCGTCGACACGTTTCGGTGATAGGCCGGTAGGCTTAACCGTTGGTGTCCGCACCCCGTCGGTTCACAGGGGATCCGGCCCTAGCGGCGCTCGCGCATCTCGGCGCGGCGCATCGGCATCGCGTCGATCGTGGCGAACAGCGCCTGCGGGGCGATCGGCTCCTCGGCGGTGAGCTTGGCGCCGCCGTCCTTGCCGATCAGAACGGCGCGGAAGCTGTCCGCGGGCAGGCCGAGCCGGGTGCGCAGGGCCTGCGCCTGCGCCCCGGACCCGACCGCTTCCAGCACCACGAGGTCGCGGTCGGCGAGACCGGTGCGGGCCGAACCCAGGGCCGCCCGCTGCGCCCGGAGATCCGCGTCCCCGGCCTCGGGCGCCGACAGGACCAGCACCCGCGCGCGGTCCCGATAGGCGTCGAGGGGACCGGCCAGGGCGGCCCCTGTCGCCATCGCCGCCAGCCCGAATCCCAGTGCCGTTCCCCGCATGCCGCCGCTCCGCGCTCCCGAGACGGGACAACGCGCGAGCCGTCCGGGAGATCACAGCCGCGCCTTTGCCTCCACGGTCCGGCGCCCCAGATCGGAGGCGACAGGCAATAACCGGGAGTTCGCCATGACCACCGCCATGAACCGACGCATCGTCCTGGCCTCGCGCCCGCACGGTGAGCCGCGGCCCGAGAACTTCCGCCTGGAGGAGGTGCCGGTGCCGCAGCCCGGACCCGGCCAGGTCCTCCTGCGCACCCGCTGGCTGTCCCTGGATCCCTATATGCGCGGCCGGATGAGCGACGCGAAATCCTACGCGGCGCCCGTCGAGATCGGCGCGCCGATCACCGCCGAGACGGTGGGCGAGGTGGTCGCCTCGAACCACCCGGACTATGCCGTGGGCGAGATGCTGACCGCCTTCGCGGGCTGGCAGGACTATTTCGTCACCGACGGCAAGGGCTCGCGCAAGGTCGATCCCGCCGCCGCCCCGCCCTCGACGGCGCTGGGCGTGCTCGGGATGCCGGGCATGACCGCCTATACCGGCCTCCTCAACATCGGCCGGCCGAAATTCGGCGAGACCGTCGTGGTGGCCGCCGCCGCCGGCCCGGTGGGCTCCCTGGTCGGGCAGATCGCCAAGATCCACGGCGCCCGCGCCGTCGGGATCGCGGGCGGCCCCGAGAAGTGCCGCTACCTCACGGAGGAACTCGGCTTCGACGCCGCCGTCGATCATCGCGGCCCCGACCTGCCCGGCGCGCTGGCCGCCGCCTGCCCGAAAGGCATCGACGTCTACTTCGAGAATGTCGGCGGCGCGGTCTTCGCCGCCGTGATGCCCTTGCTCAACCCCTTCGCGCGGATCCCGGTCTGCGGCCTCGTCTCGGCCTACAACGCCACCGAGGTGCCCGCCGGCCCGGACCGCCTGCCCGGCCTGATGCGTGCGGTCCTGACCAACCGGCTGCACATCCAGGGCTTCATCGTCTGGGACTTCGCCGAGCAGGCCGAGACGTTCCGCAAGGAGGTCGCCGGCTGGATCCAGGACGGACGCGTCCGCTATCGCGAGGACGTGGTCGAAGGCCTGGAGAATGCCCCGGAGGCGTTCATGGGCCTGTTGAAGGGCCGGAATTTCGGCAAGCTCGTCGTTCGCGTGTCCTGACGGCTTCTTGCCGCCGATCTGGAACGGATATAGAACAAACAGACCCGACGGCGCTGCGGAAAGCGGGCACAAGCCCGCCCCGCAGGTTGCCGCTCCGGAGGCCCGGGCGCATGGTTCGCGCGCCGCCGGGCAAGTGCCCAGTGAGATCCGTACGACTAGGAGAGAGCGATGGCGGGCAGCGTCAACAAGGTGATTCTGGTGGGCAATCTCGGGCGTGATCCCGAGATGCGCCGCCTCGGGTCGGGCGACCCGGTCTGCAACCTGCGGCTCGCGACGTCGGAGTCGTGGAAGGACAAGGCGACCGGCGAGCGCAAGGAGAAGACCGAGTGGCACTCGGTCGTCATCTACAACGACAACCTCGCCCGGGTGGCCGAGCAGTACCTGCGCAAGGGCTCGAAGGTCTATATCGAGGGCCAGCTTCAGACCCGGAAGTGGACCGACAATTCCGGCGTCGAGAAGTACACGACCGAGGTGGTGCTCCAGCGCTTCCGCGGCGAGATGACGATCCTCGACGGGCGCGGCGGCGGCGGCGACTTCGCCGGCGAGGAAGAGGGCGGCGGCCAGATCAGCCGCGGCGGGGATTTCGGGGGCGGCCGGGGCGGTGACCGCGGCGGCGATTTCGGAGGCGGTCGCGCCCAGGGCGGCGAGCGGCGTCCGGCTCCGGCCTCCTCGGGCGGTGGCGGCAACGGCGGCGGCGGCGGAAGCCGCGGCGGCTACGACCTCGACGACGACATCCCGTTCTAGGCGCCGTCGGTCCGGTCGGGACAGCGCCGCCGGCGCCGGTCGTGGCGCCGGCGGCGTCTCTGCAGGCTCGGATGCTTTCCCATCTCGGGCCGCTGCATGCTCGCCTCCCCTCGCGGTGAGGAACCGAAGGTGGGGGCGACGCCGGATCGCGCGATCCGGTGCCCTCTCCACCAATCCCAACCCGGCCCCCCTCCCCGCCAGAATCAGGGGGCCGGTCGCATCGCTTCGACCGTCGGGGCCTGTCTTGTCGGGCGCCAGGTCCGAGCGGGATCGGGACCCTCTCGGGCCGCGACCGCGAAGCGGCTCAGCCCTTGAGCTGCCTGTTGCAGGCCGAATAGTAGCCGCCGCCCTTCTCGATCCACTTCATGCCGCCCAACGTGCCGGCGGCCTTGGCCGCGTTGTAGCTGTCGAGACAGGTGTGCATGCGGGCCTTGCCGGCCGATTCCTTGGCGTATTTCGGATCGATGGCGCGGGGGAAGGCGGCCGATCCGGCGGCGGCGGCCGGTGTCGTTCCGGCGCGCGAACCGGCCGCCGGCGGGGCCGCGGGCGCGGCGGTCGTCGCGGTCGGCGACACCGGGTTGGGGGCGGTCGTCGGGGCGGTATCGGCCGCCGCGCCGCACTCGGCCTTGCGGAAGTCGTTCCACTTCTGCCCGTTAAGCGTCCCCGCCTGCTTGGCGGCCTGATACTTTGCCGAACACTCCTTGGTCGACAGGGCAGCGGCCGGCGAGGCACCGGCCGCCACGCCGGCAATCATCAGGGATGCAAATACATAGCGGCGCATATCGAAAAATCTCCGGGACACTATGTGTCGTCCCGGAAGAGACTAATACGGCTCTATCCCGTCGTGAATATGCGGGTGTCCGTTCCGGCGGGACAAGTCGGCAATCAAGTCCGGATCCGGTCCGATCCGGATCCGGGGTATGGTCCCGAGCCGGCCGCGCGGGCTACCAGCCGCCGTGGAACCGGCGCGGGCCGTCATAGCCGCCATAGCCGCGCTCGTAGCCGCCGTAGCCCGGCCGCCCGTAGGGCCCGCGGGGACCGCCCCAGCCCCAGCCGCGCTCGTTGGGCCGGCAATGGCCCCAGGGATTGGGGTGGAAGCCGGGACCGCAGCCGCCCGCCACGCGCTCGATCACGACCCCGGCATCGGGGGGGCCATAGCCGAACGGTGCCGCGTTCGCCGCCGTGGCGGTGGCGAGCCCCGCCGTGACCACCGCGACCAGGCCGAGCATCTTGGAGCGCATCATGACACGATCTCCTGAACCAGCGGGCCGGACGCACCGGACCGATGGCAGGAGGATGCGCCGGTCGCCGTGAACCGGGACAGGTCCGGCCATTCATCAACCCGACGGGATCGGCCGGACGGGCCCACGCGCAACGGATCGGTCAGGCGGCCTGAAGCCGGACCGGGGTCGGCGCGGCGGCCCGTGAGCGCGCGTAGAGGTCGGCGCCGACGGCTTGGCCCGCCGCCTTGACGAGCGTGGCCTCGTCGCAGGACCGCGCCACCTTCAGGCCGAGCGCCGCGAGCCGCGCGTTGTCGGCGCAATAGGCCGCGATCCGGGCTCGCCCATAGGCCGGCATCGGGGCGAGCAGCCGGTCGCGCTCCGCGTCGTCGGCGCGGAACAGCGCCGAGATCAGCTCGATCGGAACCGGGTACCGCGCCAGGGCGCTGGGATGGGGGCGGTTTCCGTCGCGCGTCATGGATGCCTCTCCGCTTCGCTGTGCGGTGGAAGGTTCGACAACCATAGTTAACGATCAGTTGTGATGGTCGCCGGCCCGAGGCGGATGTCTCAGCGGCGCGGCGGGTTCACCCAGGCGCCGCCGTCGGCGTGGTGCGGCCGATCCGTGTCCGCGCCCGGGATCAGGAGCTGCGCGTCCGCCCAGCGAGACGCCGCGCCCGGCGCCGCCGCTGTGATCGCCCCCGTCGTGACCGGATCGATCCAGGCAGGCGGGCCTTCGGCGAGTGACGCGCCCGGATCCGGCAGATTGCGCTCGTAGCCGACGACGACCGCCGTGAGGGCGATCGCGGCCAGGAGGAACGCTAGACCGTCGAGGATCATGGAGCCGAGTCTCGGCATGGCACCCGCGCCTGTTGACCAAGCTTCGGGGCTACGGCGGCAGGGTTAACGAACCCTGTCCGAAACCGGGAGATCCGGCCCTGCGGCGGGCTCAGGCGTTCCGTCCGCCGCGCAGGGTCTTCAGGCCGATGCCCGTCGCCTCGAAACCGCCGTCGACGGCGAGCTGCTGGCCGGTGATGTAGGAGGCGCGCTCCGAGCAGAGGAAGACGATCGCCTCCGCGAGTTCCGTCTCCAGCCCGTAGCGGCCGAGCGGGACGGTGTCGTGATAATCCGCCCGGATCTCCGGGCTGTGGACCGCCTTGGCCATCGCGGTATCCACCGGGCCGGGGGCGACGGCATTCACGCGGATGCCCCAGCGCGCCAACTCGACGGCCTGCTGCTGGGTGAGCTGCGCCAGCGCCGCCTTGCTGGTGCCGTAGGCCGTCCGCAGGGTCGAGGCGCGCAGGCCCGAGATCGAGGTGACGTTCACGATCGCCCCGCCGCGCTCGGACAGGAGCGGCACGGCGGCCTGCGTGCACAGGAACGGACCGGACAGGTTGACCGCGAGCACCCGCGACCAGTCCGCAAAGGTGGTCTCCATCAGCGGCTTGAAGATCGCGATGCCGGCATTGTTGACCAGGGCGTCGAGCCGCCCGAACCGGTCGCCGACCTGCCGGATCGCCGCCGCGACCGCCTCGGGCTCGGAGACGTCGGCCGTCACCGCCAACGCGGCCTCCGGACGGCCGAGCCGCTCCGTCGCCGCGGCCACGCCCGGGCCGTCGATATCGAGCAGGGCGACGTTCCAGCCGTCCGCGAGGAAGCGGGTCGCTGTGGCGAGCCCGATGCCGCGGGCAGCCCCCGTCACCAGTGCGGTCCGGGTCTGGGCATCGCTCATCGTCGTCTCCGTCGGGGGCGGCCGCACCCGGATGGCGCGACGCGGCGTTCAGGTCCGCAGCGGTGCGACCGCCGCAGGCCAAGCCCGGGACACCTACAGGTCCCTCCCGCCGTTGAAAACCGATCCGCCGTCGATGTCCCATGCATCGCGCGGGCGCCGTCGCGCCTGTCGGCCACCGACCGGTCCGCGGCGGCTGCCAGGCGCGCCGACACAACCGAGGCGGCTTCCCCCTCTCGGGATGCGAAGATGGGCTTGCGCCTCCGCGCGGACCCGGCGCTCAGAGCATCGGGATGCCGCCGGTGACCGGCACCAGCGCCCCGGACATGTAGCTGCCCTCGCGGGAGGCGAGCAGCACGTAGGCCGGAGCGAGTTCCGCGGGCTGGCCGGCGCGGCCGAGCGGGGTCTGCGCGCCGAGCTGCTCGATCTGCTCCGGACTCTTCACGATCGGCTGGATCGGCGTCCAGACCGGCCCCGGGGCGACGCAGTTCACCCGGATCCCCTTCGGCGCCAGCAGGTTCGACAAGCCGATGGTCAGGCTCGCGATCGCGCCCTTGGTGGCGGCGTAGATCAGCATGCTGGGATCGGCGACCTTGGCCTGCACGCTCGTGCTGTTCACGATCGCCCCCCCGGGCTTCATGTGCGGCACCGCGGCCTGGGCGAGGTGGTACATGGCGAAGACGTTGGCGCGGAACGAGCCCTCGATGTCGGGAGCCTTCACGTCGTCGAGGCTGTCGTTCACCACCTGGGCGGCGGCGTTGTTCACGAGGACGTCGAGGCGCCCGAACGCCGCCACGGTCCTCGCCACGAGGTCGCGACAATGGTCCTCGTCGCGGATGTCGCCGGGAAGGAGCAGGCAGCGCCGGCCGGCCTTCTCGACCCAGGCCTTCGTGTCCTCGGCATCCTCCTGCTCGACGTCGAGATAGGAGATCGCCACGTCGGCGCCTTCGCGGGCATACGCGATGGCCACCGCCCGACCGATGCCGGAATCGCCGCCGGTGATCAGCGCCGCGTGGCCCGTGAGGAGCCCCTTGCCGACATAGCTGTCCTCGCCGTGGTCGGGCCGCGGCGTCATCTTCGAGGTCAGGCCCGGCCGGGGCTGCTGCTGGTCGCCGGGAAAGGGCGGCTGCGGCCCGGCCTCGCGCGGATCGTCGGTCATCGGGGAGGCTCCGGCTCGTGGGCGATCCACGGGATCTAGGGCTGCCTCCAGGGCCGCCGCCTGCGCCCGGCCGTCACAGGCCGGGCGAGGGTACCGAACCGTCTCAGAAGGCGCGGGTGCGCCCGGAATGCGGGCCGCCGTAGCGGCGGCGCAGGAAGGAGACGACCTTGGGGAGGAGGAAGGCGATCAGGATCTTGCGCATCGGGGCTCGCTCACGTCACGGGTTCGTGAGCGGGCAATGCTCGGACCGCACCCCGGTTCCGTGCGGGCGCCGGATCAGAGTTCGAGGGTCAGGGTGACCGGCGCGTGGTCGGAGGGACGCTCCCAGGCGCGGGCCTCGCGCAGCACCTCCACCTTGCGGACCGTCCCGGCGAGGTCCGGGGACACCCAGGCGTGGTCCAGGCGCCGCCCCTTGTTGGCCGCCGACCAGTCGGGGGAGCGGTAGCTCCACCACGTGTAGATCTTCTCGGGCTCCGGGGTGAGGTGGCGCGCCGCGTCGATCCAGCCCGCCTCCCCGCGCAGGACCTCCAGCGCCTCGGTCTCCAAGGGCGTGTGGCTGACCACGTCGAGGAGCTGCTTGTGCGACCAGACGTCGTGCTCCAGGGGCGCGACGTTGAGGTCGCCCACGAGGATCGCCGGCCCGGAGACGCGCTTGCCGCCCCAGGCGCGCAGTTCGGACAGGAAGTCGAGCTTGTGGGCGAATTTCGGGTTGAGGTCGCGGTCCGGCACGTCGCCGCCGGCCGGGACGTAGAAATCGTGCAGCACGATGCCCGAGGCCGCCCCGGCCTCCGGCCCCAGCACCGCCGAGATGTGGCGGGCGTCCTGGCGCTCGCAGAACCCCATCACGGCGCGGGTGTGCAGGGGGAAGCGGGAGAGGATCGCGACGCCGTTGTAGCCCTTCTGGCCGGCGAACATCACGTGCTCGTAGCCGGAGCCGCGCAGGGCCTTCAGCGGGAAGGCGTCGTCCGGGCACTTGGTCTCCTGGAGGCAGAGCACGTCCGGCTTGTGCTCGGCCAGGAAGCGCAGCACGAGGTCGATGCGCAGGCGCACCGAGTTGATGTTCCAGGTGGTGACGGTGAGCTGCACGGGCGGCGCCGGGGTTCGGTCGGAGGTGCGCTCCGATAGCCGATTTCGCGGGCCGCGACAGTCCGCTCGACGCCGGCGGCGCGAAATGCCGTGCGTCGGTGCCCGGCAGGCGCTATGCCCGTGCCCTGCCCTGTCCCGGGCCCCTCGTCGAGGCGCCGCCATGGCACATGCCCGCTCGCTCCTGTTCGCCGCCTACTGGGCCGCCTGGACCACCCTGTTCCTCGCGCCGCTCGCGGTCTTCCTCCTGTCGGGGTCCCCCGAGCGGCCGATCCGACGGGCGACGCGCCTCTGGGCGCGCGGCATCCTGGCCGGGCTCCGGCACATCGTCGGCCTGCGCTACGTGGAGGAGGGCCGCCAGCACCTGCCGGCCAAGCCCTGCCTGATCGTCGCCAACCACCAGTCGACCTGGGAGACCCTCGCCTTCCTGGTGCTGGTGCCGGACGTGGCGATCGTCGCCAAGCGGGAGCTGCTGGCGATCCCGGTGGTCGGCTGGTTCCTGCGACGCTCGCCGATGATCGTCATCGACCGCGGCAACGGTACGCAGGCCTTGCGCACCATGATCGACGAGGGCCGCGCCGCTGTCGCGGCGGGCCGGTCGGTGCTGATCTTTCCGGAAGGCACCCGCGGTGGCATCGACGCGCCGCTGCGCTTCAAGCGCGGCGTCGAGCTGCTCTACGGACGGCTCGGCCTGCCGGTGGTGCCGGTGGCGCTGAATTCCGGGCTGTTCTGGCCGGGTGGCATGGCGACCCGGGCCGGGACCGTGGTGGTGAGCTACCTCACGGCCGTCGCGCCGGGCCTGACGGCCGCGGAGTTCCTGCGCGGCACCGAGGGGGCGATCGACCGGGAGCTCGACCGCTGGCGCCCCATCGGCCTCGACGGCCTCGGCGCGAAGGCGGCCTGAGGGCGCCCCCTAGGGCTGCGCTTGCTGGATCTGCTGCTGCACGGCCTTGTCCTCGGCACGCCCGTAATTGATGAAGAACAGGTTGCCGTCGACGCTCTTGCCCTTCTGGAGATTCGAGAGCGTCACCGTCGTGATGTAGCCCTGCGGATCGGTGATCCGCCACTGCGACAGGGTCTTCACGTCGGCATCGAAGAACAGCTGGATCTTCGAGGTGCCGCCGAGGGTGGCGCGGTCCTCCAGGCTGATGCGGACGCCGCCCGGATCGTTGGCCACGTCGGTGACGGTGAGGTCGCGGGCGAGGTCGATCTTCTCGCGCAGCAGGAATTTCAGCGGCGTCTGGGCGATGAAGTAGAGGTCCTGCGTGTTGAGCTTGCGGTCGCGCACCGCCACCGAGGTGCCGTCGGCGATCACCTCGAGCGGCGAGGGCTGGTCGTAGTCGAAGCGCAGGCGGCCGGGCTTGGCCAGCGTCAGCTTGCCGCCGATCCGGCGCCCATCGGCGCCGATCTGCATGAAGTTGCCCGTCAGGGTGTTTATCCCGTTGAAGTAGGCGTTGGCCTGGGCGAGCAGCGTCGCGGCATCCGCGGGCTCGCCGGGGGCGATCGCCGTCGGCGCGCCCACCGCCGCGACCTTGGGCTCGGCGGCCTTGTGCTCGGCCTTGCCGGACTTGGCACTGGCCGCCTTCGTGTCCTTGCCCGCCGGGTCCTTGCCGGAATCCTTGCTCGCCTCCTTGGCCTTGGGCGCGGGCTTCTTGGTCGGCGCGGGGGCCGGCGGGGCAGCCTCGGGCTGCGGCGCGGGCTCCTCCTTGTGGCCGAACAGGCTGTCGATGAAGGCGCCCACCTGCGCCTCGGCCGGGTTGGCGGTCGCGAGCCACAGCCCGGCGGCGATCAGGGAGCCGGCTGTGCGGATGCGGCGGCCGATCATCGGCAGAGTCTCCTGGGGAACCACGGCGTGGGCTCCGGCGGCAAAGGGAAAGCGGAACGCGACGTCAGCGAGCGGGTGAAGACGTCGCGCCCCCCGTCGTCTGCGCGAGCGGCGCGCGGCAACCCAGGAGCTCCACGGTGCCGGACGGCGCGCTGCCCTGGGCTGCTTCGCTCCGCTCTCACGGACGGGACGGGTTTCGCAGCGGCCCGTTAGAACCCCGCCCTGTGGCGAAGATGCGACGTCCGGGCCGCTCCCATGGGGGAGCGGCCCGGGGCGCGGCGTCTCACTCGTCGTCGTACACGCCGCTCGACATGTGGGCTGCGCCGGCGACCAGGATCTCGCGCTTGCCGGCATGGTTGGCCGGGCCGACGATCCCCTCGATCTCCATCCGCTCCATGATCGAGGCGGCGCGGTTGTAGCCGATCTGCAGACGGCGCTGGATGTAGCTCGTCGACGCCTTCTGGTCGCGCAGCACCACCTCGATCGCCTGCTTGTAGAGGTCGTCGGACTCGCCGCCGGTCGCCGCCGCGAAGGCGCCGATGTCAAAGACGGGGGCCTCCTCCTCGGGCTCGTCGCCGCGCTCGGCCTTGTCGGCCGCGGCGGCCTTGCCCCGGCCCGACCGGCCGCCCTCCTTGGCGGGCTCCTCGGGCGAATCGTCGGCCGTGACGGCGTCGAGGTAGCTGGGGCGGCCCTGGCGCTTGAGATGCGCCACGACGGTCTCGACCTCGCTGTCCGAGCAGAACGGCCCGTGCACCCGGGTCGTGCGCCCGCCGCCGGCCATGAACAGCATGTCGCCCTGGCCCAGAAGCTGCTCCGCGCCCATCTCGCCCAGGATCGTGCGCGAGTCGATCTTGCTCGTCACCTGGAAGCTGATCCGGGTCGGGAAGTTCGCCTTGATCGTCCCGGTGATGACGTCCACCGAAGGCCGCTGCGTCGCCATGATCAGGTGGATGCCCGCTGCCCGCGCCATCTGCGCCAGACGCTGGATCGCCCCCTCGATGTCCTTGCCGGCCACCATCATCAGGTCGGCCATCTCGTCGACCACGATCACGATGTACGGCAGCGGCGCCAGATCCATCGCCTCCTCCTCGAACACCGCCTCGCCGGTGTGGCGGTCGAAGCCGGTCTGCACCGTCCGCGTCAGCACCTCGCCCCGCGCCCCCGCCTCCGCCACCCGGGCGTTGTAGCCGTCGATGTTGCGCACCGCGATCTTGGCCATCTTCTTGTAGCGCTCCTCCATCTCGCGCACCGCCCACTTGAGGGCGATCACCGCCTTCTTGGGGTCGATGACCACGGGGGAGAGCAGGTGCGGGATGCCGTCGTAGACCGACAGCTCCAGCATCTTCGGATCGACCATGATCAGCCGGCACTCCTCGGGCTTCAGCCGGTAGAGCAGCGACAGGATCATGGTGTTGATCGCCACCGACTTGCCCGAGCCGGTGGTGCCGGCCACCAGCAGGTGCGGCATGCGCGCGAGGTCGGCGATGATCGGCTCGCCGCCGATGTTCTTGCCCAGGCACAGGGCCAGCTTGTGCTTGCTCTCGGCGAAATCCGCCGACGACAGGAGCTCCCGCAGATACACCGTCTCGCGCGTCGCGTTCGGCAGCTCGATGCCGATGACGTTCCGGCCGGGCACCACCGCGACGCGGGCCGAGACCGCCGACATCGACCGGGCGATGTCGTCCGACAGGCCGATCACGCGGCTGGACTTGGTGCCCGGTGCCGGCTCCAGCTCGTAGAGGGTGACGACCGGGCCCGGCCGCACCGCCAGGATGTCGCCGCGCACGCCGAAATCCTGGACCGTCTGCTGCAGGTTGAGGGCGTTCTGCTCCAGCACGTCGGCATCGACCTCCTCGCTGCCGCCCGGCGCCGGCAGGGCGAGCAGTTCGAGGGACGGCAGCTCGTAATCGGCGTTCTCGATCGGCGCGATCTCGAGATGGCGGCCGGCCGGGATCAGGTGGGCGCGGGGCGCGACGAGCGGGACCGCAACCGGCGCGGGGGCCGGCAGGGCGGCGACCGGCTCGGACGGCTCGTCCGCGACGGGCTCGGCCTCGCTCTCCACCTCGGCTTCGACCGGCTCGGGCTGCGGCGCCAGCTTGCCCCGGAGCAGGACCGGGCGCGGGGTCATCGGGATCACCACGCGCTCGGCTTCGGCGCGCGCGGCGGCCGGCGCGGCCGCAACCGGGGCCACAACCGGGGCCGGGACGGCTTCGGGCTGGGCCGGGGGCGCCGGCGGGAGGGTGCTCGGCTGGCCGGCCGCGCGGATCGCCGCCCGAGCCGCCATGGCGCTGAGCGCCGGGGCCCGGCGCGGAGCCTCGGAGACCGGCGCGGCCGGAGGCTCGGCGGCGGCGCTGCCGGGACCGAAGACCAGCGACAGGCCGGAGGCCGGGGCCGCGGCGGGGGGCAGGAAGGCGCTCCGGATCGCGGCGGCCTCCTCGGTCCGCGGGCCGGAATCCGTGCCGTTATCCTGCCCGTCGGCGGGGCGCGGCGGCTGGTCGAACCGCACGAGCCGGTCCAGCACGTAGACCGGCCGCGGCGGCAGCGAGCGCAGGTGCGAGATGTCGAGGGGCATCGAGACGAAGCGCTCGTCGGACGCCGCCGGCGCGGCGACAGCCTCCGGGGGCGGGGGCGCCTCGGCGGACTGCGCCTCCAGGGCCGACCAGGCCTCGACGGACGACCAGTCGCCGCCGTCGAACCAGGGCTGGACCTCGGACCAGTCGGGCAGGTCGGACCAGTCGCGGGCCGGGGCCTCGGCGACGGTTTCGACGCTCTCGGCGACGAAAGGCGCCGCCGCGACGGGGGCGATCACCGCCGTGGACGCGGCCAGCTCGACGGCGGGCCGGACCGGGCGGCGATCCGGCGTGCGGAAGAAGCGGACGCCCGGCGGGGCGACGAAGGGCTGGCGCCACAGGGGCACCGGCTCCGCGTCCGGCGCGGCGGCTTCGGGCGGGACCGGCATGACGGCGACGCGCTCCGCCGCCTCGGCGGCGGTCTGCTCGTGCGCGATGCGCGCCCGCTCGGCCTCCTCGCGGGCGGCCCGCTCGGTCTCCAGGGCGAGGGCGGCCGCCTGCGCCTCGGCGCGGGCGCGCTCCAGGGCGACGCGCTCGGCCTCCAGGGCGCGCTGGCGGCGCTCCTGCAGGACCGAATCGGGGGTGCGGGTGTAGCGCACGGCCGAGGGGGCGGCGGCCTGGACCGAGGCGGCGACCGGCGCACCGGCCGGCACGCCCTCGGGGGCGATGGCGGCGGGGCGGCGCGGCTGGCGCACCAGCACGCCCGGCGAGGACGCGCTGCGGTCGATCCGGCTCTCGAAGGCCGGCGCATCCAGGGCGTCGAGGCTCGCCCGGTCGTCGAAGACCTGGTCCGGCCAGTGCGGTTCGGGCGCGGCCGCGCGCGGGGCGCGCTCGGCGGCCTCGCGGCCGACCATCGCGCCCGGCGGCGTGAGCCAGCTCGGCTCCGCCCGGCGCCCGGGGGCACCGTAGGACGGGCGGGCGGGGAGTCCGGCCGGGGAGCCGGACAGGCGGCGGGTGAGGCTCGCGCGAAGCGCCATCAGCCGGTGCGCCAGGGCTCCCAGGGAGAGGCCCGAGCGGTCGCCGCCGCGGACGGGGCGGGCGGGGTCACGGTGGGAGTACGGAGGCCGTCCCGATGCGCGCATGGGTTCTCAGACGATACTCGAAACAGGGATCCGCCGACGCGCGGCGGCTGTTCCTGAGTTAGGCCATTCGTCGTTAATGGAGGCTTGCCACGGGCCGCGCTGCGGAAACCATGCCGGGAACAGAGCGGTTCGTGCGCCGTGCAGCCAACCCGCCGCGGGCGCCGACCGCGTCCGATCGCCCGTGCCGGGCCGCATGCCATATGATACCCGCAGCCATTCCTCATCCGGACAGGTGCCCGTGTCTCCAGCCACCTCCGAATCGCCGGCGCGCTTCCGCTCCCTCTACCGCCACGGCTTCGCCCGGGTTGCGGCCTGCACAGGCCGGAGCCACCCGGCCGAGCCCGAGCGCAACGCCGACGCGATCCTCGACCTCGCCCGGAGGTGCCACGATTCGGGGGCCGCGCTGGCGGTCTTCACCGAACTCGGCCTCTCGGCCTACGCGATCGAGGACCTGCTGCTCCAGCAGACCCTGCTGGACGCGGTCGAGGCCGCCGCCGCCCGGGTGATCGCCGAATCGGCCAATCTCCGGCCGCTGCTGCTGGTCGGCGCGCCGCTCCGCTGGCGCCACCGCGTCTACAATACCGCGCTCGCCATCCAGGGCGGCCGCCTGCTCGGCGTCGTGCCGAAGACCTTCCTGCCGAACTACCGGGAGTTCTACGAGAAGCGCCACTTCGCCTCCGGCGCCGGGATCACCGCCGAGACCATCCGGGTCGCCGGCCGCGAGGCGCCGTTCGGCACCGACCTGCTGTTCCCGGCCGAGGACCTGCCGGGCCTCGTGGTCGGGGTGGAGATCTGCGAGGATCTGTGGGTTCCGGAGCCCCCGGGCATGCGCGCGGCCCTCGCCGGCGCCACGGTGCTGGCCAACCTCTCGGGCAGCCCGATCACCGTCGGCCGGGCCGAGTCGCGGGCGCTCCTCTCGCGGGCGGCCGCGATGCGCGGCGCCTGCGCGTATGTCTATGCCGCCGCCGGCCAGGGCGAATCGACCACCGACCTGTCCTGGGACGGCCAGACCAGCATCGACGAGCTGGGCGTGCGGCTGGCCGAGGGCGAGCGCTTCCCCGCGGGCCCGGTGACGACGCTCGCCGACATCGACCTCGACCTGATCGCCCAGGAGCGCCTCCAGGCCGGCAGCTTCGACGACGACGCCCGGCGCCAGGCCCTGCCCTATCGCCGGGTCCCGTTCCGGCTCGACCCGCCGGAGGCCGATCTTGGGCTGATCCGGCGGATCGAGCGCTTTCCCTTCGTGCCCGCCGACCCGACGCGCCTCGCCCAGGATTGCTACGAGGCCTACAACATCCAGGTCGCCGGCCTCGCCCAGCGCCTGGAGGCCACCGGCACCCGCCGGGCCGTGATCGGCGTCTCGGGCGGCCTCGATTCGACCCACGCGCTCATCGTGATCGCCAAGGCCTTCGACCGCCTCGGTTATCCGCGCTCGGACATCCTGGCCTACACGCTGCCGGGCTTCGCCACCTCGAACGCCACCAAGACCAATGCCCACGCCCTCATGAAGGCCCTGGGCTGCACGGCCGCCGAGATCGATATCCGCCCGGCCGCCCGGCAGATGCTCGCCGACATGAACCACCCCTTCGCCAGGGGCGAGGCGGTCTACGACGTGACCTTCGAGAACGTGCAGGCGGGCCTGCGCACCGATTACCTGTTCCGGCTGGCCAACCAGGCGGGCGGCATCGTGGTCGGCACCGGCGACCTCTCGGAGCTGGCGCTCGGCTGGTGCACCTATGGCGTCGGCGACCAGATGAGCCACTACGCGGTCAATGCCGGCGTGCCGAAGACGCTGATCCAGCACCTGATCCGCTGGGTGATCGGCCACGGCGAGGTCGGGCCGGACGAGGCGCGCACCCTCCAGGCGGTCCTCGACACCGAGATCTCCCCCGAGCTTGTGCCGGTGGACCAGGATGACAGCCCGCAGAGCACGGAGGCCACGATCGGCCCCTATGCGCTGCAGGACTTCAACCTGTTCTACACGCTGCGCTACGGGTTCCGACCCTCGAAAATCGCCTTCCTGGCGCTCCACGCCTGGGGCGACAGGGACAGCGGCTTCTGGGCGCCGGACTTCCCCGAGGCCAAGCGGGTCGCCTACGACCTGCCCGAGATCCGCCGCTGGCTCGGCGTGTTCCTCACCCGCTTTTTCGGCTTCAGCCAGTTCAAGCGCTCGGCGCTCCCCAACGGGCCGAAGGTCTCGGCCGGCGGCTCCCTCTCGCCCCGGGGCGACTGGCGCGCGCCCTCCGACGGGTCGGCGCGCATCTGGATCGCGGAGTTGAACCGAAACGTCCCCGAAACTTGACCGACACAAACTCGACCGATTGTGCCATTATGAGCACGGTCAAGCCGATTCTTCGCAATGCAAAATACCGTATTGGGAAAATTTGGCTTTGAGGGCGGCCAGGCGGAGGACTTCGGATGCGAAGCTACAACCTGTTCCAGCTCAAGAGCGTCGAGGGTCTCTGCTGCGCGGTGCCTGAGGCCAGCACCGTCCCGCCTTTCATCGGCGCCGGCCGCTGGACCTTCGGCGGCAAGCTCTGCGACGGCAGCCGGCAACCCCTCGACTTCGACGACCGAGCCGCCGACACCGCCGTGCGCTTCAACGGATTCTACCTGTTCCAGACGGTGGACCGGCGCTTCATCGCGTGAGCGGGGGCATCGGGAAGGACTCAGCGCGCCCATGCGGCGCGCGGGCCGAGCCGCCGGCCGGCGTTCCGCAACGCAGCACGAAGAACGCCGTCCGCCCGGCGGCGCCAGCCGCGCCGGCTTGAAACCGGATCGCCCCGCGCGCCGAGCCGGGACCCGGCGATGGGCCCCCCGTCGGCAGGGATCCCGCCGCGCGGCGGGCCCCGACTCTGCGATCGCAACGAAGATTCCTTAAGGGCTGGCGTGCAGGACTGGCGGCATCGTCAGCTTCGGAGCCGGCCGCATGTCGGAGCATCGCAGAGAGGCGCGCCAGAGGGTCTTCCTCAAGGGTCGCATCGTCTTCAACAACGGCTCGTCGAGCTTCGATTGCCTCGTGCGCGACATGTCCTCCGCCGGTGCGCGGCTCGTCATGAGCGACGCCACCACGCTCCCGGAGGCCTTCGATCTCTACATTCCGCAGAAGGATCGGACCTACCGGGCCATCCTGCGCTGGCGCCGGGAGGACGGCATCGGCGTGACCTTCGAGCAGCCGGCCAGCGCCGCGCCCGCGGCGCCCGTTGCGGCCGCGACGGACGCCTCCGTGACCCTGCTGCTGAAGCGCGTCAGCGAACTCGAGACCGAGAACGCCGCCCTGCGCCGCCTGCTCGCCAGCATGGCCCAGTCGGCCGATCCGGCGAGCGCGGCCTGATCCTCAGCCCTGCCCCTCCAGGGCCGCGCGGATGCGTGCGGCATGCTCGGCCAGGACCGCGTTGTCGGCCATCCCGCCCTCGTGGCGCTTGAGCGGCACGCCCTCACGCCGCGGGATGATGTGGACGTGCAGGTGGAAGACGGTCTGGCCCCCGGCCGGCTCGTTGAACTGGAAGAGGGTCAGCCCCTCGGCCTGGAACGCCGCCTTCACGGCGCGGGCGACCTTCTGGACGCGCGCCATCAAGACGCCGAGCGACTCCGGATCGGCATCGAGCAGGCCCCGCGCCGGCGCCTTCGGGATCACCAGGGTGTGGCCTTCCCCCTGGGGCATCACGTCCATGAAGGCCAGCGTATGGTCGTCCTCGTAGACGCGGTGGCAGGGGATCTCGCCCCGCAGGATCTTGGCGAAGATGTTGTCGGGATCGTAGGGGGCGTCGGCCATGCTGCCTCCGGGTCTCCGTGAGCGGTCGTCGAGCGGTTGCAGGTTGCACGGGCCACCCACCCGCGTCCACACGGGAACAAGCGGCCTGCCGCAACGCTTGCCTCGCCACGGCCGCAGCGCCGTGCCGGGCTCCGTCGGTCCGGCTTCCAACGAGGCGCGCAGGTCGGCACGCGGCGCGCGCAAGGAGTTCCGGATGGCGCACGAGAGCACGGGGGCGATCTACGCGGCCGCGGGGGCCAATCTCGCCATCGCGGCGGCGAAGTTCGTGGGCGGTGCGCTGACCGGCTCGACGGCGATGCTCGCCGAGGGCGTGCACTCGGTGGTCGACACGGCCAATCAGGTGCTGCTGCTCGTCGGCATGAAGCGGGCCGGGCGCCCGGCCGATGCCCGCCACCCGTTCGGCTACGGGCGCGAGATCTACTTCTACGCCTTCGTGGTGGCGCTGATGATCTTCCTCGGCGGCGGCCTCTTCGCGATCTACGAGGGGATCGAGCGGATCCGCCATCCCGAGCCGGACGTCGATGCCGAGCTGTTCGGCTATCGGCTGCCGGGCCTCTGGGTGAATGTCGGGATCCTCGGCTTCGCCATCGCGGCGGAGGGCACCTCCTTCTTCGTGGCGATGCGCCAGTTCTGGGCCGAGAAGGGCCAGCATTCGGCCGTGCGGGCGATCCGGCGCAGCAAGGATCCGACCCTGTTCACGGTGCTCGCCGAGGACACCGCCGCCCTGATCGGCCTCGTCATCGCGCTCGCGGGCGTGGCCCTGTCGCATATCCTGGAGATGCCGAGCCTCGATGGCTGGGCGTCGGTGGGCATCGGCCTCGTGCTCGTCGGCATGGCGGTGTTCCTCATGGTCGAGACCCACGGCCTTCTGATCGGCGAGGCGGCCGATCCCGAGATCGTCGCGGCGATCACGGAGCTGGCCCGGGCCGAGCCGGGCGTGCTCCACATCAACGAGGTGCTGACCCAGCACCTCGGCCCCTCCGACATCCTGGTCAATCTCAGCATCGACATGGCCGACGACCTCAGCGCCGGGGATGTCGAGAGCCTCGTCACCCGCCTCGACCGGGCGCTGAAGGCGCGCAGCCCCGACGTGACCCGGGTGTTCATCGAGATCCAGCACCACGGCGACCACACGGTGCGGCGGGCGGCCTGAACGGGACTCGCTGGGCCCCCGGCCCGCAGGTCTCGCATCTGAAGCGGCGAAGCCGGATCGCGGCGTCGATCCCGCGTCCTCACGCGGGGACGCATCAGACGGCGGCCGGTCGAGCATCCGGGCGAGGAGGGTCGGCCCCTCGCCGGGACGGCCATGACAACGTGCGGTGCCCCCGATCTCGTGGCGGAGATCGCCGCGCTTGCGACCACCCACGTCATCGCCCGCGGGGCGCTGCGTCCCTTGTGCCCTCTCGGGCGAGGGTCAGGGTCGCCCGGCTCGTCCCGATGACGGCCTGTTCCACGCCTGCACGGCTGCCCCCTTCGAAGGACGCGGCGTCTGCGAGACAGACCTGAGTTCGGCCATCTCCTGCATCGCGACGAGAGCGGCGTCGTGACATTGGCTCAGTCTTTCGGAACGGCAATTCTATCGTTCGGCCGTCCGCCAGGGCCGGTGACTGAAGCGGCCGGCAGAAAATGACGATGCGATACCCCCCGGATGACTGGGGCGCCCTAGATCATTCTCTGCGTGACCTCATGAGATACAGACAATGATCAAGCGAACGATGCTCGCACTCGTCCTTGCCCTCGGCGCAAGCGCGCCCGTCACCGCCATGGCCGATCAGCCGGGGCCGGACTGGATGCCGGTGGAACAGGTCAAAGCCAAGCTTCTATCGTCGGGCTACACGTCGATCACGAAAATCGAGGCCGACGATGGGCATTGGGACGGCGAAGGGATCAAAAACGGACAGAAAATGAAGTTCGAGCTTGATCCCAAGACGGGGGAAATCCTCGGCGAGGCCCCCCATTAGGGAGGCCGAGGGCGGACCATGCGTTGCGGGTGTGCCGCCGGATCGTCGGTCGTTCGTGCTTCGACCTGACGTGTTTTCGGCTTGCCGGGCTCAACGCCGATGAAGGTCTCGTCCGCGTCCACGAGACCAGTGCTGCCAGCCGGCGCGTCCATCGGGACGGGCGCGCCGTTCAGTCGCTCCGGCCGACCTGCTGGAGGCTGAGAGCCCAGAGCCGTTCCTGCACCGCCTCGTCGCGGCTCTCGGCCGAGGAGACCTTCGGCTGCCCGTGCGAGAAGTAGCGGCCGGTGACGCCGTCGAGGTCAGGGGCGCTGGCCACGCGGAGGGAGGTCCGGGCGCCCTTCTCGGGCGTGATCAGGAACGGCCGCATCAGGGCCCAGGCCGCGCCGAACAGGCCGCCGGTGTTCTTGGCGAAGCCGGTGTTGACCACCCCCGGATGGACGGCGTTCACCGTGATGCCGCTGTCGCGCAGCCGGCGGGCCAGGGCATAGGTGAACAGCACGTTGCCGAGCTTGGCCTGGGCATACGCCCCCATCGCCCGGTAGCGCCGGGCGCCCTCGATGTCGTCGAAGTCGATATGCCCGCGGTAGTGGGCCGCCGAGGCGACGTTGACGATCCGCGGCCTTCCGCCGGCCGCCGCCGCTTGCCTCAGGGGATCGAGGAGTTCCAGGGTCAGGAGCACGTAGCCCAGATGGTCGAGCGCCCAGGTGCGCTCGATGCCGTCGGCGGTCAGCGTGCGCCGGTCGAAGATCGCGCCGGCATTGTTCACCAGCACGTCGAGGCGCGGATAGGCGGCCCGCAGGGTCTCGGCGAGCCGGCGGATCTCGGCCTGCGCGGACAGGTCCGCGCAGTGCGGCTCCACGGCGGCACCGGGCACCGCGGCGCGCATCCGGTCGGCGCAGGCCTGCAGCTTCCCGGCGTCCCGGCCGACGATCGCGACCCGCGCGCCGAGGCGCGCGAGCCCGAGGGCCGTCTCGTAGCCGATGCCGCCGGTCGCCCCGGTGACGAGGCAGACCGTGCCGCGCACGGCGCCGGCCTCAGAAGACCGCCTGACCGACCGCGAAGGCGATGACCACGATCACGATGGCGATGACGAGGAACAGCCCGAACAGGATGCGGGCCAGCGAGCCGGCTCCCGATGCGATGCCGGTGAAGCCGAGACCGCCGGCGATCAGCGAGATCACGAAGCAGATGAGGGCCCATTTCAGAAGGGTCATGACGTCACTCCGGCTGCGGCCCGGCGTGGGGCCTGTCGCTTCTGCCTCAACCGACGCCAAGCGAGACCGTTCCGCGGATTCCGGCCCGCGCCGCTTATAGTCTTACGTGAGGTCAACCGGTATTCGCCACGGGCTGCGCCGGCACGTCGGCGCGCTCCAGCATGATCTCCGCCAGGGTGTGGTAGAGCCCGCCCCGGCAGACCGCCTTGGAGGCGGCGTCGGCCAGGAGGGCCGCGACCATCAGCGGGATCACCATCGCGTGGTTCTGGGTCATCTCGGTGACGATGACGAAGCTGGTGATCGGCGCCTGCAGCACGCCGGTCAGGTAGGCCACCATCCCGATCAGCACCACGGCGCCCACGGGCATGTCCGGCAGGAGGCCGTGGACCGTGCCGCCGAGGCCGGCGCCGACCGCCAGGGACGGCGCGAACAGGCCGCCGGGGATGCCGCTGATCGAGCTCAGCACGGTGGCGCCGAATTTCAGGGGCGCGTAGGTCCAGCCGGCCGCCGCATCCCCGTGGAGGATGGCCCGGGCCTCCTCGTAGCCGGTCCCGTAGGCCGCGCCCCCGGAGGCGAGGCCGCAGAGGGCGACGCACAGCCCGCAGCCCGCGGCGAACACGACGGGCCGCCGCCGGATCAGCCGCCCGGCCGCCCCGGGCAGGCCGCGGGCGAACAGGATCACGACGCGGCTGAACAGCCCGCCCGCGAGGCCGCCGACCACGGCGACGAGCGGCACGATCCAGGCCGCCGCCAGCGGCAGGGCGGCATCGGTCGTCCCGAAATAGGTGTAATTGCCCAGAAGCCCGAGGGAGGTCAGGCCCGCCGCGACGATCCCGGCGACGATCAGGCCCGAGGAGCGCGCCTCGTAGGCGCGGCCCAGTTCCTCGATGCCGAACACGATGCCGGCCAGCGGCGTGTTGAAGGCCGCCGCGACGCCGGCCGCGCCGCCCGCGAGCAGCAGCCCGGGCAGGCGCTCGGGCGTCAGGCGCCCGAAGGCCGCCATGATCGCCGCGCCCACCTGCACGGTGGGCCCCTCGCGGCCCGCCGAGGCGCCGCAGAGCAGGCCCAGGAACAGGACCAGCACCTTGCCCACCGCCACCCGCGGCGAGATCAGGGAGAAGCGGAAGCGCGCGTCCCGGGCATGCCGGGCGGCGATCACCTGCGGGATGCCCGACCCTTGCGAATTCGGGAAGACCGTGCGGGCCAGGAGCGCCGCGAGGGCGAAGCCCGCCGGCGTCAGCACCAGGGCGATCAGCGGCGAGGGCGCGGTGAGGCGCCGGAACCCGTCCTGCGCGAGGTCGGCGCCCTTGGCCATCAGCACGGCGGCGAGGCCCACGCCGATGCCGCCGACCAGGAAGAGCAGGCGCCCGCGCCAGAGGGGAAAGGCCTCCATCGAGGCCGACCGCAGGCGCATGATCGAGCGGCGGTAGCGCGAGCGTTGCGGCGGCGGGGCATCCCGGGTGTCCCCAACGTCGTCCCGCATCTCGACCATGAAAGAGCACCTCGTCCGCGCAGCCGGTGCGGACGCTATAGCGCAACGGTCGAGGAAAGACCCGTTTCAAGGGAGGCCGGCACGCGCGTGCCGGCCCCACCGCTCACCAGCGGTAATGCCACGCGGCCCGACGCCAGCCCCCATGATGGTGCCAGCCCCAGGGGCGGTGCCAGCCGACCCGGCGCCAAGCCCAGGGACGGTGCCAGCCGTAGACCACCGGCCGCGCGTAGTAGACCGGGCGGTAGGCGTAGGGACGCCAGTTCGGCTTGCACCAGCCGGACCAGCCCCGGTGGAAGCCCGGGCCGCAGCCCTGGGCGGCGTCCGCCGTGCCGACCGTGGCGGTCAAGGTTCCGAGCGCGAGGAGTGCTGCGCCTGCAAGCTTCATTCGCATCGTCGTCCTCCTTTCAGTCGCAAGCTATAGCGATGATCCGGTCTCGGTCGGACCGAGATGTCACCGGATGATGTCCGGCCGTTTGCGAAGAGCCGGAAGTGCGCTCGAAACACCCGGAGCCGGGACAGCGTTTCTTCACAAACCTGTGTGCTGCAGAGGCCCGGGATCCGGCCGAAGAAAGCGTTGCAATACGGTGGGGGACCGCACGGACCGGGCGCGCCGTCGCGCGATGATTGCGACGATGCTCCTGCGCCCGGAAAACGCCGGACGGGCGGCGCGCCCCCTCACCCCTCGGCCGCGCAGAGCGTCTCCACGGCCCGCACATAGGCCTTGGCGTCGAACTTCTTGAGCGAGTTCTCGCTCTGATACCGCACGGTGCCGAAGATCTTGCGCTTCTGCCAGGGCCGGTCGTGCAGGCCGTACACCCAGGCGACGTTGGTGAAGGAGTTCGGATCGCGCCCGTCGAGGAAGTAGCGGTTGTTCAGCCGCAGCGTCCGGGCGAAGCCTTCCTTCGGCGACGGGGACCATTCGAGGATCTTCTTGCCCCAGTACATCCGCAGCTGATTGTGCATGTAGCCAGTCTCGCGCATCTCGCGCATCGCGGCGTTCCAGTAGCGGTCGTGGGTCTCGCCGGCGGCGAGCTGCTTCTCCGAGTAGGCGTGCGGGCGCGCGTCCGTCGCGTGCTCGGCCAGCGTCTTGCGCGCCCAGTCCGGCACGGCCTTGTCGTAGTCGTCGTACCCCTCCGTGTAGAAGACGTGGTTCATGGCGAGCTCGCGCCGGACGATCAGCTCCTCCAGATAGGCACCGCGGTCGTCGGAATCGCCGATCCCGGCCTCCCGGACCGCCAGGGCGATCTCGACCGGCGAGATCTGCCCGAAATGCAGGTACGGGCTCATGTGCGAGGCGGCCGCCGCCTCCGGCCTGTTGCGCCCCGCGCCGTAGCCGGCAAACCCATCCTTCAGGAACGCCTTCAGGCGCTTGCGGGCCTGCGTCTCGCCGCCGGTGAACCGCTTCACCGGCCCGACCGCCCGGTCGAGGCTCATCCCGGCGAGCACCGCCTCCGGATCGGAGACGTCGACCGCGCTCTTCAGCTTCAGGCGATCGGCCTTGTGCTTCACCGTGCGGGGCTTCAGCGCCGCGATGAACGGGTCCCACAGCCGGTTCAGCTTCGGCCGCAGCGTCCGGGCGGCGTATTCGTGCTTTCCCGAGGCCGTCTCGACCGGCACGACGACGTCGCCCTCGACCTGGACGATCCGCGTCGTCACCGCCTCGGCGATCTCCCGGTACCAGCCCTTCTGGATGGCGAGATAGCCGCGGTCGAGGACGAGGAGCGCCGCATCCGCGGCGAGGTCGATGGCGATTTGCGCGGGCGAGACCTTGCGCATGACGAAGCCGATCCCGCGCTTCTCCAGGCCCGCCTTCGCATCCGCGAGCCCCTGCAGCAGGAAGGCGTAGTGCCGGGCATTGGCTTCGGGAAAGCCGCTGGCGCCGTCGAGCAGGCCGAAGCAGGCGACCACCGGCAGGCCGAGGCGGTTCGCCTCCTCGATGGCGAGTTCGAGGGCCGGGTTGAACGTCGCCCGGTTGGCCTGCTGCAACAGGTACAGGACGTAGGCGCCGTCTCCGCGGGGCTCGACATCGTTGAGGATCCGGATCCGCTCACCCTGGATCGCCATGCTGACCTGCCCCTTGCTTGGCGCGCCGCGCCGGAAACTTGGCTGGAGAAGGTAGAGCGTTCGGGCAATTCGTCCGTCCGGACGGCGCGGATGAAAAGCCGCAGTCGAACCCTCGGGCCGGGCCCGGGTTCGATCCTGCAAAATCGCGATACATCAGCGGCTTGCGCAATGATCGATCGGATTCCGTGGACACAAAGCAGGTTTCGATCGGGCCGGCCGATCTGCGACATTTTCAACACAGGCCTGCGGCGATGCGTGCGCGGGCACACAAAGGACAGCCCTGCTGTCCTGAATGCCCTTGAATTTTCCGTCCAGGGGCGCAGATTGTGCAGCGCGGGAAGGCGATGGCGTCGCCCTCTCGCAGCCCTTCTTGGGCGTTTCCTCCCTAGACTTCGGGCCGCTCCTTCGGGAGTGGCCTTTTTTCTGTCCGGATGGTGGTCGGGCAGCCTCTGTCACCGAAGCGCGTGCGTCCCGCTGGATCCCGCCGGACCCGGCCGCCAGACTGGCGGTGAGCGCCGGGACAGGCGCCGGAGGACACGCCATGAGAATCGTCACCGCCCTGCCGGCGCTCGCCTGCCTGCTCGCCCTCGCGGGCCCTGCGACCGCGGAGCCGCCGCGGTTCCAGGTCGACCCGTCCTGGCCGAAGCCGCTGCCGAACGACTGGATCATGGGTCAGGCGGCCGGCGTCGCCGTCGACGCCCAGGATCATGTCTGGGTGGTCCAGCGGCCGCGGACGCTCACCGACGACGAGAAGGCGGCCAGCCTCGATCCGCCGCGCACGAAATGCTGCAGGCCCGCCCCGCCGGTTCTGGAATTCGCCCAGGACGGGACGCTGCTGCGGAGCTGGGGCGGCCCCGGCACCGGCTACGACTGGCCGTCCAACGAGCACGGGATCCAGATCGACGGCCAGGGCTTCGTCTGGATCGCCGGCAACGGCGAGCAGGACGGCCAGCTCCTGAAATTCACCCCCGAGGGCAAGTTCGTCCTGCAGATCGGCAAGTCCGGTCCGCAGACCGACAGCCAGGACACGACCCGCCTGGGCAAGCCCGCCAACGTCGATTTCGACATGGCGGCCAACGAGGTCTACGTCGCGGACGGCTACTTCAATCACCGCATCATCGTCTTCGACCGGGACACGGGCGCGTTCAAGCGGATGTGGGGCGCCTACGGCAAGCCGCCGACCGACGACAAGCTCGGCCCCTACGATCCGGCGGCGGCCCCGTCCCGGCAATTCGCCAACCCGGTCCATTGCGTGCGGATCGCCCGGGACGGCCTGGTCTATGTCTGCGACCGGACCAACGACCGCATCCAAGTCTTCAAAAAGGACGGGACCTTCGTGAAGGAGATCCTTGTCGAGAAGAACACCCGGGCCAACGGCTCGGTCTGGGAACTGGCCCTCTGGCCGGACGCCGACGAGACCTACCTGCTCAATGCCGACGGGGCCAACAACGAGGTGCGCACGCTCGCGCGGGATACGGGTGAGGTGGTCGGCGCCTTCGGCCGGAACGGGCGCATGGCGGGCCAGTTCCACTGGGTCCACAACCTCGCGATCGACTCGCAGGGCAACGTGTTCACCACCGAGGTCGACACGGGCAAGCGGGCGCAGAAGTTCCTGGCCCTGGGACAGTTCGTCCTGCGCAAGCGGACGCCGTAAGCGGCGGCGCCGGGATCCGCGGCGGCGCCCTCGGCCCTGTCCCGACGGCGCCGGCCGCGCCGGCGTGCCGTCGTTCCGGCCCGGGTGGAGGGAGCGGTCGAGACCGCCGGGCCCCTCAGCGCGTCGCGCTGGTCGCCGCCCGTTGCGCCGCCAGCGCGGCGGCCTTGCCGGCCGCCGTATAGAGGTCGAGGCGGGCGTAGACGCCGAATTCCGAGCCGTCGTCGAGGAAGCCGCCGCCTGGTCCCTGCGTCTCGGTGAGGATGGCGTTGGCCTCGTCCAGCGTCAGCGCCGGGAAGGCCGCGGTAAGCAGGTGCCCGGCCTCCGGGGCGATCTTGGCGACATCCTCCTTCCGGCCGGCGGTCTCCGGGTGCACCACCGGCAGGCCGTAGGTCTGGGTCGCCGCGTAGAAGGCCGCGTTGGCGGCCGGGTCCTTGAAGCGGCCCGTATCCTTTGCGGCACAGGCCGCCACCGTATCGCCGCAGCCGGCCTTCAGCGCCTCGGCCATCGCCGCGCGGGCCTCAGCCAGGAGCGCCCGGTAATCGGTCACGCCCACCGTCCTGTCGGCCTCGGCGGTCGCCTGATCGAGGACGGCCGGATTCTTCCGGATCTGGCCGACATAGACCGGATCGTTGGCGAGCAGATGGGCCAGGGCGTGCAGCGAGGTCGCCCGGCCGCCCAGCACGTCCATGGCGTAATGCGCCCCGACGATGATCCGGTCGTTGCCGTACTCGGCGGCGCGGGCGACCATCTGCTGGTAGCGCTCGGGGACGAGGAGCGCGAGCACCATGGACTCGGTGTAGCCGTAGGTGGTGTGGCCGCTCGGATAGGACGGGCTGTTGACGAGATCCTGCGCGGGGCCGCGCAACCAGTCGAGGCTGTGGGACGGAGCGCCGAAGTAATCCTGGCCGCGATAGGCCCGCAGGCGCGGCAGGGTCTGGAACGGGCGCGAATTGCCGTAGCGGTCGGCGCCGGGGCTGCCGGCGGGCCGGTCATAAGCCTTGCCGAACACGTCGGTCACGGCGCCTTCCGCCAGGATCGCGGCAGCCGCGTCGGAGACCGGAGTCTTGCCGTTGGTGGTGGCGTTGGCGAAGAAGTATTTGCCGGAATTCGAATCCGATTTGGTGACGTTGTTGGTGTAGCCGATCAGGTTGGCCACCGCCGGCGCGATGCTCGTGAAGGTCTTGTAGTCGCTGTAGGTCGCCTTGGCCTGGTAGGCCTGCGCGAGGGTCGTGCCCAGACCGTCCGCGAGGCCGGCGGCGTTGCCGTCGGTGATGAAGCAGTCCCGCAGGGCGAGCTGCTGCTGTTCCGGGAACGGCAGGAGCGTCGGCTGCTTGAGGTCGCCGGTCTGGATGTCGCCGGTGACCTGCAGGTTCGCGTCGAGCGCCGCCTTGCCCGCGGGCGAGGCCTGCAACCGCGCCACCGGGACCAGCCCGCGCAGGGCCGTCAGGTTGGCGGCCGATTGTGCGACGGCCTGAAGGGGCAAGGCCGCCCCGAGCAGCGCCAATCCGACCCGCAGCGTCCCGAACATGCAGCCGTCTCCCTCGCCGAAGCCGTGCCGGACGCTAGAGCCGGCCGCCCTCGCGTTGCAATCGCGCGCGGCCCCGGCATCCCCATCTTTGACGGGGCCCCCGAGGCCGGAGCCGGATCCCCTGCGGCGGCGCGCGCTTCAGCCCCGCGCCCGGGCGCGGATCATGAAGTTGTCGTAGGTGTATTCCGCCACCTGGAACCAGAGGTACTCCTCGTTGCGGAAGGTGCGCATCGCCTCGTAGACGCGACGGAAATCGGCGTTCTTGGCGGCGATCTCGGCGTAGACGTCGTTGGCGTTCTTCAGGGCGGCTTCCATGACGTCCTGGGGGAAGGGCCTCAGCTGCGCACCCCCGGCCACCAGCCGGCGCAGGGCCTGCGGGTTGCGGGCGTCGTACTTGGCCTGCACGTCGGCGCCGACCTCGGCGGCGGCGGCCCGGAGGATCGCCTGGTAGGATTTCGGCAGCGCCTTCCACGCCTCGGCGTTGAACCAGAAGTGCAGCATGGCGCCGCCCTCCCAGAAGCCGGGATAGTGGTAGATCGGCGCGACCTTCTGCAGGCCGAGCCGCTCGTCGTCGTAGGGGCCGATCCACTCGGCGGCGTCGAGCTTCTTGCTCTCCAGCGCCGCGTAGATCTCGGGTCCCGGCACCGCCTGCGGCTGGACGCCGAACTTGGTCAGCACCTGGCCGCCCATGCCGCTGATCCGGAACTTGAGGCCCTGGAGGTCCGCGAGACTCTTGATCTCCCGGCGGAACCAGCCGCCCATCTGCGCGCCGGTATTGCCGCCCGGCAGGCAGACCAGCCCGGCCTTGGCGAAGATCTCGCCGAACAGCTCGGCCGCGCCCCCGGCCAGCCACCACGCGGCGGCGCCCCGGGCGTTCAGGCCGAACGGCACCGCGGTGGCCAGCGCGAAGGTCGGATCCTTGGCCATGCCGAGGGTCGCGGGCCCATGGCCCATCTCGACGGTGCCGCCGGCCACGGCGTCGAGCAGCCCGTCGGCCGGCACCGGCTCGCCGGGGCCCTGGACCTGGATCTGGAAGCGCCCGTCGGTGGCCTCGGCGACGATCCGGCTGAGCGCCTCGGGAGCGCCGTACAGGATGTCGAGCGTCTTGGCGTAGGCGGAGGACAGGCGCCAGCGCAATTCCGGGGCACTCTGGGCCCGGGCCGGGGCGGCGAGCGGCCCGGTGAGCGCCGCGGCCGCGCCGAGGCCGGCGGTCAGCACGCTCCGGCGCCGGGTCCCGGCCGAGGGGGATCGCGCGAGGTGAGGTTCGTCCAACGGCATCTCGTCCGAACAGGTCCGGTCCGACCGGGGCCGGATCGGAGGTCGCAGGTAGCACGTCCGTGCCGGTACTCGAAAGCCGCGGGCGCCGGGGCGGTTCCGTCGCGCCTCGAAACCGGCCTCCGCCCGTGCTAGGCGCCGGGGATGCGAACCGAGCCCGCCGTCACCCTGCACACCGTCTGCGGCCTGGAGGAGCTGGCCGGCCACGGCGCCCGCGGCGTCAGCCACGTCCTGTCGCTGCTCGATCCCGGAACGCCGGAGCCCGAGGCCTTCACCGCCTACGGCGCCCATGCCCGCACGACCCTCCGGTTCCACGATTGCCTCGCCCCGGGCGAAGGCCTCACCCCGCCGGAGCCCGAGCATGTCGGGGCGATCCTCGATTTCGGGCGGCACCTCGACGGCGCCGGCCATCTCCTGGTCCATTGCCATTACGGCCTGTCGCGCTCCACCGCGGCGCTGCTGATGTTGTTCGCGCAGGCCGAGCCCGCCACCCCCGCCGCCGCTCTGGTCGAGCGTCTCCACGCCCTGCGCGAGCCCGCTTGGCCGAATGCGCGCATGATCGGCTTCGCCGACACGATGCTGAATCGGGAGGGACAGCTCAGCGCGGCGGTGCGGCGGCTGCACGCTCTGCAACTGCAGGTCCGCCCGCATCTCGCCGAGCTGCTGCGCGGTCTCGGCCGCGGCGCCGAGGTCGAGGCCGCGCAGGCGCTGTGAGCGGCGGGGCGCTCACTTCCCGGCCGGCGTGAAGCTCCCGTCCTTCCAGACATAGAGCACATAGCCCTGCGCGGTGACGTCGCCCTTGGCGTCGAAGCCGACCGTGCCGAGCACGAGATCGAACCGCTCCGTATGCAACGCCTGCGCGATGGGGCGCGCCTCGGTTGAATGGGCGAAGTTGCCGGCCGCAACCAGGGCCTGCATCGCCGCATACCCGTAGATCGTCGAGCCGGTGGGATCGACGCCCTCGGCCTTGAAGGCCTTCACGACGGCCGCGGCGGCGGGCTGCCGGCTCGGGTCGAGGTAGAAGGTCATCAGCACGCCGTTGCTCGCCGATCCGGCGGTCTTGGCGAAATCCGGCGTGGCGATGGCCGAGGTGCCGAACCATTGCGGCCGGTAGCCCCGGTCCGCGGCGATCTTCACCAAGCGGCCCATCTCGGCGGCGTCGCCGCCATAATAGACGACCTCGATCCCCGCGCCCTTGAGGCGGTCGGCCAGGGCGGAATCGTCGGCGTCGCTGGGCGAGAACGACAGGAACAGCGCCTCGTTCACGCCGATGCGGTTGAGATTGTCCTTCGTGGCGGCGGCGAGGCTGCGGGCGGCGGGCGTCTGGTCCTGGATGAGAGCGATCTTCCGGTCGCGGAACCGCTCGGCCAGAACGGCGGCGGACAGGCGGGCCTGATCGTCGTCGCGCCCGCACACCCGGAAGATCGTCGGCAGCCCCCTGTCGGTGAGCCGCGCCGCCACCGAGGCCGCGGAGATCATCACCACGCCGTTCTGGGCGTAGATGTCGGAGGCGGCGATCGAGGCGTTGGAGCAGACATGGCCGACCACGAGCCGGACGTTGCCGCGCACGAAATGGTTGGCCACCGCCGTGGCGGTGTTGGAATCGCAGGCATCGTCCTGCACGTCGAGGGTGACGGGCTGGCCGTCGAGCCCCCCCATGGCGTTGGCGTCCCGGGCCGCAGCCTCGACCCCCCGTAGCACCTGCTCGCCGACCGCCACGTAGGGCCCCGACCGCGGGACGGCCACGCCGATCACCACGTCGGCCGCCGCAGGAGTGGCCGGCAGGAACGCGAGACACAGGCTCAGGGCGATCAGTGCGGGCCGGAGCGGCCCGTGGGCGGGGACGAAACGTCCGATCTTCATCGGGCTCTTCTGGGCATCCTTGCGCGGCGGGTCAGCGCGACGGCGGATGCGGCTCCGTAGCCCCGATCCCGCCCCGCACCCTGTGCCCATACGCGAGGACGCGGAGAAACGCGATTTTTTTCCGCCGCTGTCCCGTATGCGGACCGCCTCCTACTTGGCGTAGGAGTAGGCCAAGGCGGCGGAGGAGACCGGTCCGGTGATGCCGCTGAAGACGGTGAGCACCTTCTGGACCTCGGTGAACGGCGCGTTCGACACGTAGACCAGATCGCGGTTGCGCATGCGGAACGCCTGGGAGACGAACAGGCTGTTGGGATCGCGCATGTCGATCCGGTAGACCACCGGCACCAGCGGCGTGCCAAGCAGCCGCGAGCTGGGGCTGAGGCGCCGCACGACGCTGGCCGGCTCGAACCGGAAGATGAACGTCCCGGCCGGGTCGGCGGCGAAGTCCGACAGGCCGCGCGCCTTGGCCAGCGCCTGGGCCAGGGTGATGCCGTCGGCCTGGAACGG